>CAZTKW010000142.1:3568-7594 GCA_964614315.1 uncultured Pirellulales bacterium | reverse complement strand
TTCGGAAAAAGTTCGGGCTTTCTTGCCTTCAGCATACTCACTATTTCAGCCGGATGTCCGGTCGCATCAATAAGGTATTTTGAAGAGATACAGAAAGGGTCCACATGCAGACGTCCCATTCTTATGGCTGTGCTGTTAACTACGATTCCCTCAACAGCATCTTTCTTCAGGATGATATCCTCGGCCTCGGTTAAATTAAATATCTCTGCCCCAGCTTTTTTGGCTTTGTAGGCCAGGGCGGTTGCGAATTCTATGGCGTCGGTCAGGTACAGGCCGTTTACCTTTTTTGCAGTGATATCAAATTCGTCGATAATATCCCTGTCTTCAACAGCGATGACATTGTACCCGGCGGCACCTCCCCAGATTCCACCGCCAATCGACAGCTTTTTCTCAAGAACTACGGTTTTAATCCCGGCGGCGGCCAGGTAGTAACCGGCAGCCAGACCCGCAGGACCTCCGCCTACAATAACAACGTCATTTTCAAGATGCTCTAATAATCTTTTGTTATATTCTTCTAAGATTGCCCTGGAAATATCTATCTCTATCATAATTATTTCCTTTCCTTTTTTTGAAAATCAAAAATCTCTAAACGTTGTCCGCATATTTTGCGGCAAATCGTCATAAAAAAAACACTCCCACAACAGGAGTGCTTTAAGTTTAACAAACTTTGCCTCCCTTCGCGGGTCCTAACCCGAGCAGGTTCATAGGGTCATCACAGTATCTGTGATTTCTCAGCTTCAATTCGGCCCACCGGCCGATTTCAGCTCCCCTGGCATATTCAGTTTTTCACTGATATTGTAGTACCACTGATTACTTGCCACAAGACTTTTTTTTAATTTGTTAATAAATACTTTGGGACGTTACTTTCTTGACACTGGCGAATATAATCCATATCATACAGAGGTAAAAGCTTTCTTTAGGATACCCAACTTATGTCAGGTAAAGGATTTACGCATCTTCATTTACACAGTCAGTATTCACTGCTCGATGGCGCTATCAGCTTTGAGAAATTGCTCAAGCGCTGCAAAGACCTCCAGATGGAAGCTGTGGCGGTTACCGACCACGGAAATATGTTCGGCGCCGTGGAATTCTATACAAAAGCGCGGGCAGCCCATATCAAGCCAATCATAGGTATCGAAGCGTATGTGGCTCCTAACAGCAGACACGACAGGACAAAAAGCTCTATCAGCGATGCCGCATATCACCTGATACTTCTTGCTGAGAACAATACCGGCTATCGAAACCTGTTAAAGCTTGCAAGTGCCGGTTACACCGAAGGGTTTTACTATCGGCCCAGAATCGACAAGGAAATTTTGGCCGAGTTGAACGAGGGTTTGATTGCCACCTCAGCCTGCCTGAAAGGTGAGATTGCCGCATCGCTGTCTAAGGGTGACGAAAAGGCAGCACTTGCAATAGTGGAAAGTTACATAAAAATATTCGGTACAGACAGATTCTTTATCGAAATCCAGAGTCATGAGGGTGACGAGCCTTATATTAACGAGGCGCTGATAAATCTGGCCGACAAAATGGGACTTGGCCTGGTCGCAAGCAACGACGTGCACTTCCTGGAAGAAGAGGACCATGAAGCCCACAATTGTCTGTGTTGTATAAGTACGGGCAAAAGGTTTGATGACCCTGTCAGAATGATTTATCCAAAAGATATTTTTCTAAAAAGTCCCGAACAAATGCGACAGCTTTTTGCCGATATTCCCCAGGCTTCTGATAACACCACTGCTATTGCCGAACGCTGCAATGTCGAGCTTGATTTAAAAAGCCGCCACTCGCCCGTCTTTAAACCGGAGGATGGCTCAACGGCCGAAGATTTTCTTACTGAAAAATCCTATGAGGGCGCAAAGAAGCTATACGGCGAAATTAACGAGCAGATAAAGAAGCGACTTGACAGGGAACTGGATGTAATCGAATCGAAGGGTTTTGCCAGCTACTTCCTTATCGTTTGGGATTTTTGTAACTATGCCCACGAAAATAATATCCCCGTAGGCGCAAGAGGCAGCGGCGTAGGGACACTGGTGGGATATTGCCTGGGATTATGCGATGTCGACCCGATTAAATACGACCTGCTGTTTGAAAGATTTATGGACCCGCACCGCAACGAGATGCCGGATATTGATATTGATATCTGCCAGGCAAATCGGTCAGAAATGATAGAATATATCCGCCAAAGATACGGCCACGTGGCCCAGATAATAACCTTCGGAACAATGAAAGCCAGGGCGGTTATCCGTGACGTCTGCAGGGTGCTGGATGTATCTTTGAGCGAGGCCGACAGGCTGGCCAAACTTGTTCCTGATTCTCTTGGTATGACTCTCGACAGGGCCTTAAAGACCGAGCCGCAATTAAAAGAAGCCTTTGAACAGGACCCGCTTACAAGAAAAGTCATTGACATCTGCAAAAAACTCGAAGGCCTTGCCCGTCATGCCTCAGTTCATGCGGCCGGTGTTGTTATTGCCGATGAGCCGCTGACCGACTTTTTGCCCCTGTACAAGGCGCCCGGTTCGGAGGATATCATAACCCAGTTTGAAGGGCCTATGGTTGAAAAGGTCGGGCTGCTGAAGATGGACTTTTTGGGCCTGAAGACTCTGAGCGTATTAGAACGCACCCGCCAACTGGTCAAAGAGATTCACGACAAAGATATCGACCTGGAGAAAATAGACATTACCGAAGCTGAAGTCTTCCGGCTTTTTTCAAGCGGCCGGACAAAAGGCGTTTTTCAGTTCGAGTCCGGCGGAATGCAGGATTTGCTGATGAAGATGCAGCCGGACAGACTCGAAGACCTCATTGCAGCAAACGCGCTTTACCGTCCCGGCCCAATGACACTGATTGGAGACTACGTTGACAGAAAGCACGGCGCAAAGTGGCAGTTGCCGCATCCGATTATGACCGAAATCCTTAGTGAAACCTATGGCATTATGATTTATCAGGAACAGGTGATGCGGATATGCAATCGTCTCGGTGATATTCCCCTGCGGGAGGCTTATACCCTAATCAAGGCAATCAGCAAAAAGAAAGCAAGAACCATCGCCAAGGAAAAGGAGAGGTTCATCGAAGGCTGTGTGAATAAAGGTTTAAGCAATCATCAGGCAAAACAGATTTTCGAGCTTATAGAGCGATTCGCCGGCTACGGCTTCAACAAAAGCCATTCGACACGCTACGCTTTTATAGCATACCAGACGGCGTATATGAAGACACACTGGCCGGTCGAATTTATGGCTGCCGTTTTGACTTATGAGATGGGCAACACTGACAAGGTGGTAGATTACATCAGTGAATGCAAAAATATGGAACTTGAGGTTATGGCGCCGGATATTAACGAAAGCGGCGTTGATTTCACGCCTCTTTACCGTAAAAAGGACGAGGAGAAAAAGGGCGTCATACGTTTTGGTCTGGCGGCGGTAAAAGGTGTCGGCGAAAAGGCTGTAGAGCAAATCATCGCGGCCCGCGAGAAGGTCGGACGCTTCCAGAGTCTATTCCATTTTTGCGAAAATGTTGAACTGAGAGCCGCCAACAAGCAGGTAATCGAAGCATTGATAAAAGCGGGCGCCTTCGACAAACTCGGCGGCACCCGCCCTCAAATGCTCGCAGGCCTCGAAAAGGCGATGCAAAATGGCTCCGAACTTCAGGACGACAGGCAAAAAGGCCAGATGAATTTCTTCGGCCAGGCTGTCGGGGAAAGCGATTATTCCAAAGACCATCAGCGACTGCCCAATGTCCCCCCTTGGCCGGAACCTATGATGCTCGCCTATGAAAAACAGGTACTTGGATTCTATGTAACCAGCAACCCTTTAAGCCACTGCGCCGAGAAGATAAATATTTATTCCTCACTCAATACTTCGCAATTATCCGATGCAGTGCAGGACCAGCCGGTCGTTATCGGCGGGATGATAGGCAAGGTCAGATACCACCTGACAAGAAAGGGACGAAATGCCGGCTCGAAAATGGCTGTCCTTATCCTCGAAGACCTCCAGGGGCAGGCCGAGGTCGTGATGTTCCCTGCCGTGCTGAGTAAGT
>CAZTKW010000142.1:0-3558 GCA_964614315.1 uncultured Pirellulales bacterium | reverse complement strand
GATTTTGTCGTCAAAGACAAGGTCATTTTTGTAAAGGGAAAGGTTGACTGCAAGAGAGAAAAACCTAATATTTTTGCCGAAGAATTAATAAACCTTGAAGACGTAACTGAGAAACTGGCTGCAAAGGTGAATATAAGATTGAGCGCCAGGGAGATTACAAAAGAGAAAGTAACAACAATAAAGAGCATCTGTGAGTTTCACAGAGGGAAAAGCCCCCTTTATGTCTCCATAAGGACCGACAAAGGCAGGGTTTTGGCAGCCGCCGACAAAAATTTGTCGGTAAATCCGGACGTGGAGTTTTGTCGCAAAATGAAACAGCTCGTCGGCCCCGAAAATTTCCAGTTATCAAGATAATGTTACAGAAAAAACTTTTTGGTGAGATATAGAAAAATTTTCTGTTTAGGAAGTATTCGTGAAAAACAAACTGAAAGGTAAATTTATAGTTCTCGATGGGCCGGACGGCTGCGGAAAGAGTACCCAATTGAAATTACTCGCAACTTACATAGAGGGTAAGGGCCTTGAGGTAGTACAGACTTATGACCCTGGAGGAACTAAAATCGGCGACCAAATTAGCCGTTTGCTAAAATATGATGCTCAAGGAGAAATGGATGTCCACACCGAAGCAATGTTATTCATGGCATCGCGAGCTCAACTTGTCGCAGAAATCGTAAAACCCGCCTTAAAAGAGGCCAGGACAGTTCTGTGCGACAGATTTATCTCCGCAACATGTGCATACCAGGGTAGTATCGGCTATCCAGTTGATAAGATAATCGAACTGGGCAAATTTGCAGTTGGAGATACTTGGCCAGATTTGACAATAATACTTGATATACCTGCCGAGGAGGGGCGCAACCGAACAGGGCACAAGAGATACCAAAGAGAAAAAACAAACCACAAGGATGCAAAACAAGCCTTCCTGTTTGAAAATGTTATTACAGATCGATTTGATTCCAAGAGTTTGGAGTATCACCGAAAAGTTAGAAGATGGTTTCTTAAGATAGGAGAGTATTATCCTGGCATTGTGGAAATAATCGATGCGGCCGGTGATATCGAAACAGTACAAAAAAGAGTATTGGAAATAATTGAAAGAGTCTTTTAGTCGCAGACTTCCGCGGCTGATTATATTATGTCGCTCAAAGAGATATTCTGTCAGGACAAAGCGATTTTGATTTTACAGCGGGCCTTTGCCGCCGGGAAAATGCCGCACGCATATATCTTCGCGGGCATAGAAGGCGTCGGCAAATACAAGACCGCCTGCGAATGGGCCAAACTTCTTCTTTGCGAAGAAGTCATTACCGAAGGTGACTTTGCCGACAGTTGCGGCCGGTGCGAATCATGCCGGTCGTTCGAAGCAGGCTCACATCCCGATTTCAATTTGGTCTACAAGGAACTGCTGCAATATACCAAAGATAATAAGGGCAAAACAACACCTCTTGAACTGCCTATCGATGTTATCAGAGAGTTTCTAATCGAGAAAGTATCCAGTAGACCGGGACTTTCAAAACGCAGGGTCTTTGTCGTTAGTGAAGCTGAAAAATTAAACAACTCTTCTCAGAACGCCATGATGAAGGTTCTGGAAGAGCCGCCGGCATACTGCTGTATCATTCTGCTCTGTACACGTATGGAAAAGCTTTTGCCGACCACCAAATCAAGATGCCGGATGATACGTTTTTCGCATATCGACGAAGACAAAATCATCGAGAAGCTCCAACAGATGGGCACAGGAAAAAAACAGGCTCAATACTTCGCGCGGCTGGCACAGGGCAGTTTAGGCCGAGGATGCCAATTGGCTGAGCTTGAATTAGCTGATGCGAATCTGTATGAAACTAAAAAAGAGTTGATAAACTCTCTGGCCGACTGCCAATATAGCGAGTCCCTGGAACTGGCCCGGCGGCTCGTGGACGAAAGTAAGAATATCGCCGACATCTGGAGCAAACTTGAAACAACCACCAGCAAAAGAGATATTAATCGCCGAAGCCAGAAAATCCTCGTCGGGATTATCATCTCAGCACTTTATGATGCGATGAAGCTGAATGTCACAGGTGACAAAGGGCTTACGAATTTCGACCAGAAAACGCAGCTCAAAAAGTTGGCTGAGCGTTTCGATACCGAAAGGGCGGGCGAAAAAATCGCTGATTGCTATAGAACACTGCGCTGGATTGAGGCCGCCGTCAATGAAAAGCTTATTTTCGAACAGCTATTGTTAAATCTTGCGGTTTCTGATACAATAGGGGTCTGATAGGACAAATGGATAATAGTGCTGTGAATTTAAGTGATTTAGATGGCAAAAACTTCGACAACAAAGCCTAAGCAGGCAAAGCATAAAAAATATATATTGGTTCGTTACAGCCGGATGGATTTGCTCGGCCTTTTCGAGCATCGCGAACCACGTATACCGAAAATGCCGACCCGCGTTGTGGTAAAGACAGACAGAGGTCTTGAACTGGGCTACCTTGTAGGACAGCTCACAACATACCGGGGGGGGCAATTCAGGTTAAACGAAAACCAAATCAAGCGATATTTCGATAACAGTGATATCGATATATCATGCAAACCCATCGGAAGACTCATCCGTTTCGCAAGCGCAGAGGATATAAGCGAAGAAAGACACCTCATCAAAATCGCAAAAGATGAAATAGAAACCTGCAAACGCTTCGCAGAAGAACTGGAACTGTCGATGAAAATTGTCGACGCCGAACACATATTCGGCGGCGAGCGCATCATTTACTACTTTATGGCCGATGGACGGGTGGACTTCAGAGATCTGGTTAAAAAACTCGCTCAGGAATATCAATCAAGAATCGAAATGCGACAAATCGGCTCCCGTGACGAAGCTAAACTGCTGGGTGACGTGGAAAGCTGCGGGCAGGAATGCTGCTGCAAAAGGTTTCTCAAGGCTCTGAAGCCTGTGAATATGCGGATGGCGAAAATGCAAAAGGCAACGCTTGACCCGTCGAAGATTTCCGGCTATTGCGGCAGATTAAAGTGCTGCCTGAGATACGAAGACAATACCTATATCGAACTTAAAAAAAGACTGCCGAAAAGAAACTCGATAGTAAAAACCCAGTACGGCCAGGGCAAAGTCGTTGATGCACAAATACTTACACAGCTTGTGATAGTTGAGCTGGAAAACGGCTCGAGAAGCGCTGTTGGTGTCGAGGAAGTTGAGGTAATTTCCACGCCGCCAGCACAGGAAAACAACCAAAACGGTACCGCAAATAATGAAGCTGGGCCGGATAAAGAAAATGCGCCAAATGACCAGGGCGGGGACGCCGACGAGAGTTAAAAGCAGCAGCATTATTCGTGAAAGAAGCCGTTTTATATCACCCTAAGAAATTGCTCAAAAACGCGGGTGGTTGGTTAACATTGTCGCAGAGATAGCGGGAAAAAACGTGTGTTTATTGCCTTTTCGGGCCCTGGGTTTATCTTTATATGTATAAACTTGTAAAAAGAGCGTTATTTTTACACTTTTTTCTGCTTTAAGCTCCGGGGTTTGCTCCGTATGAGGCCAATTTTAGGCTCAAAAAGAAAGGGTGGATTGGGTTTGATTGGGTTTAT
>CAZTKW010000141.1:0-7601 GCA_964614315.1 uncultured Pirellulales bacterium | reverse complement strand
TTGTTGGGATAATGTTTCTAATAGAGCTTTGTGAGTTGGCGGGTCGAGAGAAACTCGGAGGATATAAAATCAGCAGCAAGATTTGTTTTTAAGTGCTTTTTGCTATTATCTACGGCTCAGAAATCCCGGATAATATCAAGATAAGATTAACTCATAGGGGAATCGTTGTTTAATGGAGAACATCTGTTTTACAGACTCCTGGGAGCAGAACTTCCAGCGTTTTGGTTTAACCACATTCGATGATTTTTATCACCATTGCGAAGCTTCTACGGTAGGCAAGAACACACGACGAAGCGTGGAGAAGTTCACCCTTGGAGAGGCTGCGAACCGAAAAGTCTTTTTCATAAAAAAGTTCCACAATCCGCAGCTTAAAGATAAATTTTCCGCCGTGTATAACTTCGGCTGGCCAGCTTCACAGGCACGTGTCGAATGGTATAACGCATGGTATCTTCTGAACAACGGCATCGGTACGTATAAACCCGTTTGCATAGGCGATCGTAGCGGGATGGGTATCGAGAGGGATTCATTTGTGGTTACCGAAGAGCTTGAGTCAGTAAGTATGGTTGAATTCGTGATTGAAAACTGGCATTTGCTCGAACGTTCCATGCATGAAAAGATAATCGTTGCTGTTGCTAATCTGGTACGAGAAGTACATGAGCTGGGTGTATCCTTCCCTGACTTATACCTTTGGCACGTCTTCATCAAACCGGACAGGCCGGACGAAAAAAAACAAATGAGCATTATCGACCTTCACAGGATGAGACAGAAAGGCTTAAGCCGGCGAAAGAGGATTAAAGAACTGGGCAGGCTGTACTGGAGTATGTCATCAGATTACTTCGACCAGGAGCAGAAAGAACTGCTAATCACCTCTTATATAGGCGACAGCAGCTCTTTTGATAAAATGGACTCGATGAGAATCATTCGAAGATGCTCGGCTGTGTTAGACAAGAGGCGGACCCTCAACGATTACTATAGGGAATCTAAAGTTTAGTTTTTCTGAAGCGGCTGGTGACTGGTCATGAGAAAACGAGTTAAAGCAACGGTGGATATAATTAATTCCGAAGTTTTATTAAGTTCAGCATAGCCCTGTCGGGTTTGTTACGGCTGTTCATATAAATGTTTTTTTTGCTACATGCTAAGAATCCAGTAAACGAGCTTAATCAGCACCCAAACGATGCCACAGGAGATAAGAAAGCCTGCAATACCAACGAGGGTCGGCCTTGGCAATTCAAAATCGGGAATGTTTATAAGAACTTTCCTTGGGGCAGGCTGAACACCCGGGGGAAGTGTGAAGGGGGTAGTTTCGGGTTCGTCTTTTGCTATAGGAGTACGGATACATTCGTAAAAGCGGTCGAGTTTTTCGGCTGAGACCCGCCTTGTAAATAAACTGACCACCACCAAAGCTACGAAACCTATGCCCAAATAAATAATCATCTGCCAGGGCAGATAAAGTTTGCCTTCCCAGAGCATAAAGGCAGGCAGCTTTTCGGCCAGAGTTGCATTGAAATCCCAGAGGACATAATCACCGAAGGCAATTTTGCTTGTGAAGAGCAGGGCTACAAAGCTACTGAGGGTTCCTGCCCAAGCTCCTGCGGCAGTTGCGCGTCTCCAGAAGAGGCCTGCCCAGAAAGCAATCCCCATCATAGCTGAGACCTTCCAGAAGATTTCCAGTCCCTGAACGACGCTTTCCAAACTAAGAGCAAAGGCGATTCCTGAAGCGACCAGCAGGCCTGAGGCGATGCGTCCGATGAGAACATAATGCTTCTCGGTTTTGCCCTGCGCAAGGAATTTTTTGTAGATGTTTTCAGTAAAGAGGCCCGAGGAAACGACCATAAGTGCATCACAGGTACTCATAACGGCGGCGAGCATGGATGCGATAAATAGGCCCACCAGTCCCGGAGCGATAGTAGGGAGAAGGTCGTATGCCATTTTTCCGTAAACCTGGTCCGGCTCACCTGCGCCGGCATACAATGCGAGTCCGCACAGTCCCGTGAGCATCCAGGCAATAGTACATATCCGCTTTGTGAACAATCCAGCCACTACCCCTACCCTGCCCTCCATTTCCGTTTTTCCGGCTGCACAGTTAGCTATTGTTTGTGGCTGAGTGACCCAGCCGACAAGTGCATTGAATGCAATTACGGCGATAAAGAAGGTGGTTATTTCCCCCGGAGCGACGATTTCAAGCATTGCCGGGTTATCAATCATTTCTCTTATTCCGGAAATACCGCCCACCTTCGCCAGTGCGAAAGGGAGAATAAGGAATGACAAAACAACAGTCAGTATTCCCTGTACGAAGTCGGTCGCAATGGCAGCGCTAAGCCCGCCGGCAATTCCGTAAACTACGAAAATGACGGTCATTGCGAGTATTGCAAAATTCGGGTCGATTGCTCCTCCTGAGACGGCCGACACCATAGCCCCGGAACCTTTGAGCATAACTCCAATATTTACCATAAGTTGTAATATACCCACCACGGCGTAGAGGACGCTGACACTTGGGGAGTAACGATACTGGAAATAATCTCCGGTTGTAACGGCGCGCATTCTTCTGAAAAAGGGAGCAATGAGCCAGAAGAAAGGTGTGCAGAAAAGCCAGAGCCATTGATACCAGATTCCTGAAGCGCCGGCAGTATATGTTTTTGCGGCTACGCTGACAGCCTGGTCTGAGTGGGTGCCTGAGCCGAACATAAAGAAGGTCATCATGACTTTACCGAACTTTCGGTCGCCCATAAAGAAGGTTGCGGCACTTTTGACCTTTCTGGCGGCCCAAATGCCGATAAATATGATGCCTATGAGGTAGGCCAGAATAACAGCCCAGTCAACGAGTTCGATTCCTAACATATATGCAACTCCCTTATTTTTGTTTTAATTTTTACTGACGGTGGGTATTGTATATATATTATTGCCGGAAGCAAAGATTTTTAAGTTCATAGCTCCTTTTGGCGCAAAAAGTATTTCAAGTGGTTTTTCATCGGCCTTTAGACTGACTCCGACGAGATTATCACGTTCAAGCAGGCTCACATCCGACATGGAACTATCGGCCTGGTCGCCGATTTCCAGGACATGGAGGAAGTAGTCCCTTTTGCTTTTTCCGATTGGGGCTTCGACTTCCAGGCGCCAAGGCACAATCGGCGGACGATTGCTTCTACTGCAGGTGTGGTTATACTGAGCGGTCGGTTCGTGGGGATGTCCCCAGAACTGGTGTCCCTGGCCGCCGCGTTTTGTTATCTTTGCTCCTTTTGGCAGCAGGGTTTTTAGAAAGGCACGTGATTTGCCGGAACTTAGGACATTTTCTTCTCCGGCGGGGTCGCTCAGCCAGGTGGCGGTGTCGCCGGTGTATGAGAATACGTGGTCGGGGGTGAGCACCTTCTCGGTTCCGTTTACGGTCGGGTTGCTGGGGATATGGAGGAACCAGTTTTTAGGGAAGTCGGGGTTAGCGGCGTCAATTCGGTCGAAGATGATGATGAACTCGCGTTTGCCTCGCAGATAAAGAAACTGTCTTGTTACCTCGCTGACTTTGTCTGAACGATAGCCGATAGTTAAGTCGGCGGCTGTGTAGGTGATGGTATCGTCGTGGTGGTATGCCTTGATTTCTGCGCGGTCGTCGCGAGTGTGACTGGTATATACATAGCGAATGAGTCCACCGTCATTTTCGTTATTTACACCGTCCGAATGGCGGGATGTTGTGCGTCGGAATTTTTCTTCGGGATTATAAATTGTAACGATATTGTAAGCCAGTGAGCCGCCGATGTAGTAGTCGCCGTCGTTGTGTCCCTGACCGCCGGCACGAAGTACCAGCCAGCCTTTTTTTGCGAGCAGGAAGGAGCCTTCGTCATCTCGTGAGTGTCCGGCGAACTTTGGACCGGCGCCGAAAAATGCCCAGGTTGCATCTGGGCAGTTCCAGTCGCTTCGCATATAAACATGACCGGCGGCCTTGAACAGACGAGCGGTGGGATAGTTTTCTTTGCCCGGGTTTGATGCCTTTATTGCCGGCTTGTAACAAAGCAGACGCGTCCAGGGGACTTTGTTCCAGTTTTCTGCTGCACTTTGTTCGCTGATACCGTTTGCAACAGGGTCGTAATAGTGTGCTGCAAGTATCGGCGATACCTGTGAGAAAACCGAAAGTTTGCCTGAGCTGTTGTCGTCTATCCAGGCGGTTTTGTCGCAGAAGGGTACTGTCAGATGCACTGCCCAGCGTGTCATTTCCGGCATATAACTTGTAGGGGCGCACCGGCTGAAAAGGTCTTCGCCGGTAGCGGTGTACCATGCCTCGAATGCCCACGGGATAACTGCTATGGGGCCGTACCCGCCGTGGCCCATACTCTCTGTCCAGACTCCGCCGGATTCATCGAATGCGGGGATGCATTCTGCGGGGACGCGCTTTGCCCATGAATCGAGAAAACGGGCGGCGTCTTCTTCGTGTATTGTGCCGGCGCCTTTGAGCGCCAAAGCAACAAGGAGTTTGGGGGTTATGCCGTCTCGGGTGTTGGGTGTATTAAGATGGGCCGGCCCCCAGGTCTGATTGTACCACCAGTGACCGCTCTTTAGGGTAATCTCGGCGACATTGGTGTAGTATCTCAGCCACTGTCCAAGCTGGTCACCGTAGGTTTTTCTTTCTTCCTTAGAAAGGGCGTCGTATATCCAGTCATAGACCAGGCCGTAATAGCCGAAAGAACCGTCGCCTTCACGGTTGAGCACTTCGCCGTCGCCCCAGTATTTTTTTATAGCATCGACGTACTGACTGGTTTCGTTGCCCAACTCGCGCTCGACGAGATGGCAGATTGCGGCACAAACCATATCCATCGGCCGAACAAAACGGTTGTGCGGTTTTACGATACCGTCTCTTACAGCCTTGTCGGCGGTTTCTTTTATTATTTTGTACTCTTCGGCCAGAGGACCTTTGGCGTTGGCAGCCAGAGCTGGTAGTGTCGCCTTGTTTACAAACATTCGAGGATGGTCGGCAAGCTGGTAGGCGAAAACGGCGGGCTGAAGACCAAAAGTGATTAGTAAAAATACCATTGTTAACTTTTTCATTTTTAAGCTCCTGACCTTATTGACAATAAATGCTGAACCAAATACTGAACAAAATTTGATTTGACTAAAAGTTCATAAATGATAGTTGATATTGCTGTGCAGGTCAAATTTAAAATCGGCCTGCAAAAAAGATGAATTGCTCGAAATGACCGATTTTAAGCTGTCAGACTGGGTAAAAAGAAGCATCCGGTCGAGTTTTTGAGAGTAAAACTATACCCAAATCGCATAGATTTTTATTGACAAAAATGCGCCTAATGTGGTATAAGTAAAGTTAGTGAAGACTGGAAAACTTGGGTTGAGTATGTAGTTTCCTTGATTTCCAGCAAGAAGAAGGAGGAGAGGTTGATGGTAACAAACGAACGAGTATTCCGGCGAGTTTCATTTCAGATATCTCCTTTCTCCTTTTTAAGGATTTTTTACCTATAGAAGCTGTTTGTTTAAGGAGACGGATGTTTTAGTTTGCGGCCAAAGCAAGAAGAAGAGTTGATGTATTTTATTTGAAAGAGGAGGAGTATTATGTTTAGGAAACTATTTTGTTTGCTGGCTGTTTTAGCAATTGCAAGTTCCGCTAATGCAGCTTTGATTGCCTACTACAATTTCGGCACAGGTTCCGCGAGCACTGCCAATCAAGGTACGGCTGGTACCGCTGCTAATGGTGTTATTATTAATGGCGCCACGATTGTCGATATTGACACCTCGGCTCGTGGTGTGGAATGGGCACTGCAGTTTAGCAATGATGCTCTTAACGGAGATGGTATTTTAAACAACCAGTATATGAACATCACCAATGGAGATGATACCTGGTATGACACAGCAATTCCCCCAACGCTTGGCGCACGTACATACGCCGCTTGGGTAAGAATGGACACGGACACGACTCAAACCTGGAGTACGATTATGTCTAAGGGTTACGAGACATCCTTATATCTGGGCTGCGGAACACCACAGGGTAATGGTATGGACCAGGTCGTGTTTTCTTATCACACAGGTTTTGCTGCCTGGAGCCCACTAAAGGGTACAGTAAGCGCAATGAGTGATGAGTACTGGATTCACGTTATCGCAACGATTGATGGCGCCGATTATAAAACAGGGAGCCTGTATATAAACGGCGTGCTACAGGAATCTCGACAGACGTGGGGTCCGTTGTATGACAATGATTTGGACATCATTATTGGCGCCGAGCCCAATAGAACCGGCTATGATTTCGGGTGGAATGGTATGATGGATGATATCCGCATCTATGATGAGCATATTGACGCTGCAGGTGCGATGGATCTGTTCGTGAATACCTACAGTGAAGCTCGTCCGACGATTCCTGAGCCGGCAACGATTTTTCTGCTGGGCCTGGGTGGTCTGGCTGTGCTTGGCAGGAAACGCTAAAACAGTATTAATGAACCATTGAAATTGCACTACTTCGGGGCCTATACTTCGGGATAGGTCTCTGTTTTTTTATGAGCACTAAGAATTATTCAGACAGTACTTTCCACAATATTCAATTCACAGTATGCCAGTTTGCGTAAATTTAGTGTTGAGGTATTATCGAAATTATTGTATATTTTTCGTCAGGACTTCACGATTTACAGGAATAGTGTATTTTTTTGCAAAGGAGGAAGTTTTAATGAGACTTTCCCGGTTACATTTAAGATTTGTGCTTATTCTGTTTGTTGCAGTTAGCTTTTTTGGCGGCATTGGCTTTACCGGCAATTCATTGGGCGCTGATATAAAACCTTACAGGGTTGCACTGGTCATAGGTGACCAGTGGAAAGACCAGATGAGTTTCTATGTCAATGTCAGCAACACTCAGCGGCTGGGGCGATTCGAGGGCTCTTCTGTTAATGATGAATTTTCATCGCTGGCAATAATGCTCAAAAGCTGGGGCATACCGTTCGATATCATTCGGCTGGACCAGGAATTTATGGACATAAACCGTTTCATCGGTCCTGACGGCAAACCCTCCGTGGGCTGCATTATCTGGGACGCCGACCAGGCAGCCGAGCTTCAGCCGCAACGCTATGAAGTACTGCGCGAGGCTGTGAATGAGCACGGCATCAGTATTATCGCCTTGGCCGATAGAATCAAAGAACCTGTAGTGCAGGAACTTTTGGGGATAAAATACGTCGGCAGCTGGATGACCGACGATGACCTTGAGAATTCAGGAGGGCACTTTATTACAAAAGGCCTGAAAAATAAGCTGGATTATACCGATGGCAGCCTTACGCATAAACAGAGGGTCAAGGTCGAGTTGAACGGTGCTGAGTCCATAGTCAAACAGGGTGAGTATCCGCAGGTTACTGTTCGAAGCCTGCCGTCGGGAGCCAAGGCGGTATGGATAGGCGGGGATATTGACCTGATGTTCTCATATCAGGAAGTTCGCAGCCTTCTTCGCAGAGCAATAACTTACGGTATTGGTTACAGCCTGTTCAAGACGTGGGAAAACAAGGCGTGGATGATAATGGATGACCCGGGTACGGCAGCCAATGTGTGGCTTGACCACTGGCATTACCCGACGCTTACCGAGGAGCAGATAGAAAAGTACCAGTGCGGATCCGATCAACAGATACTGAATGGGA
>CAZTKW010000140.1:0-7612 GCA_964614315.1 uncultured Pirellulales bacterium | reverse complement strand
GTAAACCCCCACCCTCATTTTTAGCCCAAAATCAAGGGTGCACGAATTCTCCCCACACCCATTTTTGATCTGTTAAGCGGTATTGCCCTGAACTAAAAAATTGAGAAATAACGGCTGTGTGGATAATTTAAAACCAGCCACATATAAAAATTTCAACTCTATAACGGCCGGATTTTCTTCTGTTCTTTAAATACCTTACCGGTCAGATAATCAGTAAATGTAACCTTTACCGTCAGAGCTTCTTTATATTCGTTTATTATCTCGCTAACGTCGTAAGTCATTCTATAATTGATAGTTATAATTGTTGCAAACCACAGCTTTTTTAGTTCTCCCGCCCCCAAATGCCACTCTCCAAGCAGTGCCTTATCTGCCTCTTTATTAAGGTCCCAGAGTTGAACATCAACGCTACCCGTGGCTTTCACAACATCCCCATCCTCATCTATCGGCTGCAAATAAACTATCAGCTTCTCATATCGCCCATCATCATCTTTATCATAAAGGTTGGTATACCTTGTAACCTTGATTTTTTGAACGTTATAAAGGTTTTCTGCCTTCTTTTCACCCGGCAGCCCAGAAAGAACTCCAACTTGTTCCTTCAACTGTTCAACCTCTTTTTCGGATTCCTCGATTTGCTCTCTCAACTGCGTTTTTTCCTGTTTTAATGCAGTTATTTCCTCTATCAGGGGCGAATTATGGTTGCTGTTTTCACACCCTGTGATGATTATCAGCACCCACCATACAACAATAGCAAATTGTGCATTTTTACTTGCCAACACTATCTTCCCTGACAATTTCTGGAGCTTTCTGCAATATTCTGTCCGCCAATCCGTAATTTATTGCCTCCTCTGCTTCAAGCCACAGGTTTCGGTCGCAGTCTTTTTCTATCTTTTCCGCATTTTGTCCTGTATGTTCTGCCAGTATTTTATAAAGCCGGTTCCGAAGCCGCAATATTTCTTTTGCCTCAATAGCCAAATCAGTGGCCGTTCCCTCCAATATGCCAGAAATTGACGGCTGATGCAATAGAACTCTCCCATTAGTCAAAACAAAGCGTTTGCCGTTCTGACCACCGCTCAGCAGTACCGCCGCCATACTCGCAGCTTGTCCCACACAATAAGTTGCCACCTCACACCGCAAAAAACGCATTGTATCGTATATAGCAAGCCCGGCTGTGATTGAGCCACCCGGTGAATTGATATAAAAATGAACATCGTTTTTGCTGTCCTCGTTACTCAAAAAAAGAAATTGGGCGATTATCAAATTTGCCGCATCGTCATCTATAGAACCCCCGAGAAATATTATCCTGTCTTTAAGAAGTCTCGAATAAATATCGTAAGCACGTTCGGTTCGCCCGCTTTTCTCAATCACTATCGGTACTAAATGTTGATTAACTGTCATATTTTTCATTCCTCATTAATTGGCTATACCGCAAGGTAAGCTAAGGTTATTTCACTACTTATCTTTGCCTTCCTTTTTGTTATCCTTTTTGTCTTTGTCTTCTTCGTGAAGTACCTCATCAATAAGGCCGTATTCACAGGCTTCAACGGCGGTCATATATCTGTCTCTTTCGGTCTCTTCGGCGATTTTTTCAATGGACTGCCCGGTGTGTTTCGAAAGAAGTTCATTTATCACGACTTTCGCCTTGAGGATTTCTTCAGCTTGGATTTTGATATCTGCCGCCTGGCCCGTAACTCCGCCCCAAGGCTGATGCAGCATTACTTTGGCGTGAGGAAGGGCGTGCCGTTTGCCTTTTGTGCCGGCTGCAAGTATCACTGCTGCTCCCGACTGGGCTCTGCCGATACAGTAGGTCGAAACTGGAGAGCTAATAAAACACATTGTATCATAAATCGCCATTGTATCGTCAACACTACCGCCGGGCGAATTGATGTACAGACTGATTTCGCTGTCTCCTTTGAGATTGTCCAGATACAGCAGTTTCATAATTACTTCAGTGGCCCTCTGGTAAGATATTTCACCTATAAGAAACACAATCCGGTTGTCAAGAAGCATATCATCCAGGGTCATCTCTCGGGTTCTCTGGTAGCCGCGAACCTGTAAGTGTGGCTCCATACTACCGGTAACGTTGTTTTTTGGATATTCAATCATATATCTTTACCTCATTTTTTCTAGCTTAAGCCCGCTGATATTTATTGTCGACTACGCTGTCGCAGAAAAAACAAAAAAGGACATATCGGTTTTGTTCAATGGGCTCTTTGTTTTGAATAGATTTATCAGGTACAAAATTTATATTCTGCATTTTTCCATTTGTTCCTGCGTCAAGCTGAGGCCGAAGGCGGTGACCCAGCTGAGTTGACATTGACTTCTGTCTATACCAATGTTGTAAGGGGCCTCAATTTTAACTGCCGCCAGACAATCTCCTATCTGTGCAGGCATCTCAAGTTGTGCTGCAATTATTCTGTATTTATCTTTATCGCCTATTGCTCCATAAGGGGTGCCCGAAAGAAAAATCAAACGCTCTATTTGAGCCTTTCCGTACATTGACCTGAATTGTCGTCTGCAGGCATTTAATTCCAATACCAGTTTTGTTATCGTTTTATCGGTGTCGATGTGTTTTGCTCCCATTGGTATCGTGCAGGCAAAAAGTGGTTTCTTGTGACGGCAAATCGCTATATTCGTAAATTCTGTTTCTATATCAAGTAGCATCACAATCGCATGAATATCGGGTTTATGCGTGCCGAAAAACTTCGCATAGCTGTTTGCCATTGCTATCGGCCAGACGCCGATTGACTTGATTACAAGCTGTGCCTTTTCGTATATCGCCAGATGTCTGTCGATTTTTCCCCGTTCGGTTGCTATTACCATAATATTATCATTTTCGGTGGGAATGTACTTTATCATTACCTCATTGAGTTCTACGGGCAGCCTCTGTTTTATCTCTGAAAAAACAATATCCTGCAATTTATCATCATTTATCTTCGGTGCCTTTATATGGTCGATAAGCACTTCGTTTGCCGGCATTGCAGCTATCACGCTTTTGCCTCGAAATTTACCGTTTGCTATTATCTTTTTAATGGCTTCAATGGCCCATCTTTGCCAATTGGCGCTGCCGGGTTCCACACTCTCCGGCCGATTTTCACTGCCGCCGGCAAGCAAAGTTACACCCTTCTCCCTCTGGCCAAGCTGAACCAGCTTCACGCAATCATTACCCATATCCACACCAATCGGATATGTGAGGTTTCTCAAAAACCGGACCATATCAAACTTACCTGTTAAAACTGACTCCAAAGGTCGTTAGTAAAAGGCTAATTTCAATATGCGAAAATTCTAAAACGTTCTATAACAATAATTGTGCACTAAACTTAAGCCGTCCGTGAATATGTCGGATATTTTTAGTCACTGGTTTTTCTTTTTAGATGTTGCTTGTGTCTCCTATAACAACGGCTGTGCACTAAACTTAAGCCGTCCAGAGTATATCGGATATTTTTAATCGCTGGTTTTGCTTTTAGCCTTTGTTTGGCTTTTTTTTGTTATTTTCCTGGTTTGGTCGCCTTTTTTTGCTGTTTTGCGGGTTGTTTTTTTGTCTGACTTGTCGGTTTTTTTAGCTTTTATTGTTTTCTTTGGAGTTTTTTTAGCTTTGATTTCAGTTATTTTGGCAGATTCGAGCAGTTTGGCAATGCACTTATCCTCCTGCACCTGGAGCCTGAACTGGGCAAGAGAACCGTCACGGAGCATCTGCTCCCTCATCTTTTCGGGACGCTGCCCCCGTTGAATCGCCAACTGGGCAATATGTCCGTTAACCTCCTCTTCGGTAACATCAATCTCGAGTTTTTCCGCGACTTTTTCCATTATGAAGAATGTTTTTAGCTGTTCCTGTGCTTGCTTTTCACTGCCTGCCTTCAACTGCTCGACCTGCTCGTCAAGCTGCTCACGTGGGAGGCCCTGCCTGATAAGGTTGACGTACTGTCTCTGGAGCAGGGTGTTTGCCTGGTCGGCAACGATGTCAGTGGGCAGTTCAAAATCGGTATGGTCCAGCATATACTTATAAATCTGGTTGGTCATTTCGGTTATGGCCTGCTGTTCTAACCGGCCATGAAGGTTATCCCGCATTTTTTCTCGAAGCTCTTCTGCACTCTCGACACCGAATCTGGTGAAAAACTCCTCATTCAATTCGGCAGGCTTGAGCCACTTGATATCTTCAACAGCAATATGGATATCCACTTTTTTGCCACGATACTCTTCGCGGAAATACGTCTTGGACACATCAACGCTGGTTTCCCTGACATCGCCGACTTTGGCGCCGGCAAGAATCTCGTCCAGATTTTCAACCGGTATTCCACCGACAAAGCCGTTGTGCCTTACAAATATCTCGATGTTGTTAAGTTTTTCCGGTTCCTGCTTGTCTTGGACAGTCAATGTCGCATCGCCAATTATCTGGTCACCGGCCTCGACCTCTCCGCCATCTCGAGGAGCCCACAAGCCTGAATATTTCTGAAACTGCTCAATCTCCCTGTCGACCTGTTCGTCGGTAACTTCGAGCTTTGTCTTGTTTACTGCAATACCTTCCATTGACGGCAAATCAAACTCCGGCCTGACCTCGACTTCAAAGTCAAAGGTCATAGAACCTTCGGAGGGCAGTTCTATTTTCTCAAAATCAATGTCCGGATCGCGAAGAACTTTGATTTCGCTGTCCTTGATGGCTGAATCACTGGCATCGGCCAACAGCTTCAGCTTGACTTGTTCGGTTGTCTCTTTGCCGAATCTTTTTTCGAGGAGTCGCCGAGGCGCTCTGCCCTTTCTAAAGCCCGGTATCTGAGCATCCTTACTAAGGGTGTCATATTGCTCTTCGGTGGCGGTTTTTATCGTCTCCTCCGGTATCTCTATGATTACCTTCTTTTTACAGGGACCTGCTTCTTCGATTGTTATGGTGTTTTGAGGTGTCTGGGCTTCTTGCTCTTCGGCCATTTCGATACTCCCTTACTGAGATTGAATGCTGATTATTAAATTATTGCTTACTGATTATCGTCCGTCGGTTTCCAAAATAATAAACAAAAAAGGCATCGGGGTTAATACCCTTAGCCAAGTCTTCGAGAGTTTCGGCCTTAAAAATAAAGGCTTAAACGTATCGGAGACCAACGCCAAACTATAATTAGCCGGTAACTCACCGATACTATGTACCCATAGTATTTTATTAATAGCGGGCGATGAGATTTGAACTCACGACATTCACGTTGGCAACGTGACGCTCTACCACTGAGCTACGCCCGCGATTACCGCCCTTAAGTATAAAGCCTATTTATGCGGTTGCAAGTGCTTTTTTTGAAAAAATAGCGGTTTTTTCCCGTCAAAAGCACTTAGGACAGAATACTTATGACAGCTTACTGAAAAACAGACGCAGATTCTCATTTGAAATTAAAAAACATTGTATCAGAGTCGGTAATTCGTATAATAACAATCATAATTGAAGTATGTGAAATGCCGCCTAAGGCCGGCGGAAAAATGTATCACACATAACAGGAAATAAGGGACAAGCTCGTGATAAACAGGAAACAGCTGCTGGAGCACGCCAGGGTTCAAAAAGCCACCGACATACATATTTGTGCCGGGGCTCCTGTTCTTTTTAGAGTCGGGGGGCATTTAACGCCCGTAACAAAAGAAAACCTGACAGCCGAGGAAAGCAAAGAAATATCTCTGGAACTGCTTACCGAAGACCAAAAGGCCAAATTTGAGAAGGACCTGGACTATGATTTAATGCTGGCAAATGAAGACGGCAGATACCGCATAAATGTCGGTTATTTTAACGGTGATGTGGGGGCAATAATCAGAATTCTTCCCACAGAACCCAGAACTCTCGAAGAATTACTTCTGCCTGAGATAGTCAGTGCCCTGACACACAGAACAAAAGGCCTGGTTTTAATAACCGGCAGTACTAGCCAGGGCAAAACGACGACGATGGCCTCAATGATAGACGATATCAATAAAACTTCTAAGAAGCATGTAATAACCATCGAGGACCCGATAGAATATGTCCATACAAACAAAAGCGGTATCGTGAGGCAAAGAGAAGTCGGCAAAGATACACAGTCATTCTACAGCGGGCTGAGAGCGGCTTTAAGGCAGGACCCTGATGTTATCGCTATCGGCGAGATGAGAGATTATGAAACTATTAAAATAGCTTTAGCAGCCGCCGAAACTGGTGTGCTGGTTCTTTCCACTCTTCACGTAATATCAATTGATAAAATCATCGAAAGGCTCCTGAGCTATGCTCCCGCAACTGACGAAGGCCAGCTTAGATTTCTTCTGGCAGAATCCCTGCAGGGCATGATTCACCAGGAGCTAATCCCTACGGTAGAGGGCGGCCAGAGAGTGGCCTGCGAAATATTAGTGGTAACAAATGCTGCAAAGAACATTATCAGAAGAAAGGGAGGTTTCTTTTTGAGAAGTATAATCGAGACGGGTAAAAAGTACGGGATGGTCACAATGGCAGAGTCGGTAAATGACCTTCTCGAAGGAGGTGTGATAAATGAAGGGGTTGCAAAAAGCATATTAGCAAACTACAAATAGCAATAAGCCCGCTTTAAATCGGCAAATCTTTTGCATTGTTATAAACCAGTCACAAAATATTTAGGAGAAAATCACTATGGCAGACAAAGCAGACAAGAAAGCAGACCTTGCAGGGCCGGGCATCGGCGACTATGCTCAACTGGAGAAAATCCTGCCCGGCGATTATAAGTCGCTGTTATCCCCAAAGGAAACGCAGAACGCCGTCTATGCGGCCAAAGACTACATCGAGGAGAACCTGTGCAAACAGCTCAACCTTATTAGAGTTACTGTTCCCCTGATTGTGGATGTCCAGAGCGGCACGAACGACTACCTTGACCGTGACGGCTCACGGACCCCGGTCGGCTTCCACATCTCAAACGACTATGACAAAAACCCCATCGATGCCGAAGTTGTTCAGGCGGCAACAAAGTGGAAACGTCTCGCCCTCAAACAGTTTGGCATGGAAGTCGGAGAGGGTCTTTTGACCGATATGCGTGCCGTGCGAAAGGACTACTTTCTCGACCACGACCACAGTGCCTACGTCGACCAGTGGGACTGGGAACTGGCAATAACCGAAGAGCAGCGTAACCTCCAGCTCCTGAAAGAAGTGGTCGAAAAGATTTGGACCGTGCTAAAGGGTGCCGAGACGCACGTCCAGGAGATGTTTGGACAGTTGAAGACGGACAAATATCCGGACATGCCTGACAAACTCACCTTCATCCATACCGAAGAGATACTTGAAAAGTATCCGGACATGCCGCGTAAGCAGCGAGAGACAGAAATCGTCAGAGAACTCGGCGCAGTCTTCATTTATGGAATCGGCTGGACACTCGACGACGGCTACCCACACGAAATGAGAGCCGCTGACTACGACGACTGGGTCACAGAGACAACCAGCGCCGACGGCAGACCGATGCATGGTATTAACGGCGATATTCTTGTCTGGAACCCTGTCACACAGCGCCGTCACGAACTGACATCGATGGGTATTCGTGTTAACGCTGAGACTCTCAGGCAGCAGTTGGAGATTACCGGCCAGCTCGATTTTCTAAAATTACCGTACCATAAGGCCATCCTGAATAATGATATCCCGCTGAGCATCGGAGGAGGCATT
>CAZTKW010000139.1:0-7687 GCA_964614315.1 uncultured Pirellulales bacterium | reverse complement strand
ACTGTCCAGACAGGCTTAAATTCTGAATCCGTTATATGGGCTTTCAGCAGGCCGCATGTGGCTAATTGGCACCCACTGACTTTGCTTTCTCATATGCTGGACTGTCAATTATTCGGGCTTAAACCTTTCTGGCATCATTTAACCAGCCTGTTGTTTCATACAGCCAATACTTTGCTGTTATTTTGGATTTTGAAAAGAATGACTGGGTTAGTTTGGCCCAGTGCCTTCACAGCCGCAGCCTTTGCCCTGCATCCTTTGCATGTTGAATCTGTTGCGTGGATGGCCGAACGTAAGGATGTCCTGAGCGGTTTTTTCTGGATGTTAACTATAGCGGCTTATATTCGATACACAGAGCGTCGATGTGTTGGCAGATATTTGTTTGTTTTTTTTGCCTTTGGCTTGGGTTTGGTGGCTAAATCTATGCTCGTGACCTTACCATTTGTACTGCTTCTGCTGGACTATTGGCCTTTGGACAGGTTCCAGTGGGAACGACAAAACATCCGCCGTCTCATTACTGAAAAGATTCCTCTGTTTATGCTTACTCTGTTTTCAAGCATAATTGCCTTTATCGCTCAACACGGTGCTCGCAAAGCCGAAATTGTCATTGATGTTTCGTTGAGTGGCCGAATATCAAATGCGATTGTTTCTTATCTTGTCTATATCTTAAAAACAATTTATCCGACCCGGCTGGCAGTTTTGTATCCACACCCGGGCAATAACCTCCCTGTATACAAGCCCATAGTCGCTTTTATAATATTGGCTGCGATTTCAGCCGGTGTAATTTATATGGCCCGAAGACACCGATATCTTGTAGTGGGCTGGCTCTGGTATCTCGGAACCTTGGTGCCGGTCATCGGTTTTGTACAGATTGGCCTGCAGGCTATGGCCGACCGTTATACTTATCTGCCGTCAATTGGGTTTTTCATTATGGTTGCTTGGGGTGTCTCTGAGCTTTTCGCCAAATGGAGATATCGGAGAGTAGGATTTGCGATTGCCGCTGGTTTTGCACTCATAGGAATGTTGCTATGTACCCGGCTGCAACTGCGCCATTGGCGTAACAGCGAAACTCTTTTTAAACATGCTATCAGTGTAACCAAAAATAATTTCACAATGCACTATAATTATGGAAAAGTCCTTTCTGATAAGAGTCGATTCGAAGATGCTCTTGTGCATTTTAACCAAGCCCTCCAAATCAATCCACGAGATTATGATGCTCGTAATAATAAGGGTCTGGCACTCCTCGACCTGAAAAGATACGATGAAGCCACCTTGTGTTTCAAAGAGGCCTTGGAACTTAGACCCGGCAATTACGAAACTATTCTCAATATGGGTTTGGTGATGGCCCGGCAGGGTAAATTCACCCAGGCCGTTAAACATTTTAACTCGGTTTTGGAAATGAAACCATATTGGCCAAGAGTACACTACAATCTGGGACTCGCGCTTACTCAGATGGGCAGATTCGATGACGCCTTCAAACATTTAACTAAAGCACTGTATCTCGAACTTGGCTTAGACAACACTGACGATGAACAACCATTAGTATATGACCCTTATATCGAGATTGATAAGATTATCAAATACGGCGCCAAGCCAATAAAAGTCGAACCTAATTATGCCGCTGCTAACTACATTCTTGGCGAAGCAATGTTTCAAAGCGACAGAATAAATGATACGCTCAAATGCTGGACCCTGGTCTCATTGCTCGAGCCCGACAATCACAAGGCACACAATAACTTGGGCAAGGCATTTTATCAATTGGGCAAAACCGAACAGGCTGTTGAGCAATGGATGGAGGCCATACGTCTAAATCTCGATGATGCTGAGTCGCACTTCAATCTTGGTGGAGCATTTGCCGACCAGGACAAACTTGATGAAGCTGTTAAGCACTTTAATGAGGCCCTACGCATAAAAGCCCGCTGGCCCGATGTACGTTATAATTTAGGAAATATTTACTACAGGCAGGGCAGGTTCGACCTCTCAGTTAAGCAATATGCAGAAGCTTTGCGATTTCAGTCAGATTTCTTGGAGGCACGCCTTGGCCTGGCACGTTCTTTCACAAAGATGGGTAAAACCAAAGCCGCAGTCGAAAATTATTACCGGATACTGAAACGCGAGCCCGACAGAATTGAGGTACTGAATGAACTCGCCTGGATTTTGGCCGTTAATGAAGATAAGGATATTTACAATCCCGCTGAAGCCGTTAAATTTGCCCAAAGAGCCTGTGAACTTACAAATTATGAACAGCCTGAAAGATTGGATACATTAGCGGTCGCTTATGCCGCTGCAGGAAAGTTCAACGAAGCCCTCAAGACCGCCGAAAAAGCTTCTCAATTAGCTGAGTCCACCAGCAAAAAAGATCTGGTTCGACAAATTAACAACCGAATACAATTGTACAAAGCCGACCAAACCTATAATGAGTAAAACATCAAACAAATATAGGATTCTTTGTATTTGCCTGACCTTGGTATTGGCCACACTTGCGGTTTACTGGCAGGTACGCCAACATGAGTTTATCGACTTTGATGATGATGAGTATATCACCGACAACACCCACGTACAGGCAGGTCTGACAAAGGAAGGTATTGTTTGGGCATTTACTAAAAGCCACTCCAATAATTGGCATCCGTTGACCTGGGTCTCACATATGTTGGATTGTCAGTTGTTTGGTTTGGATTCGGGCGCTCACCATCTCACTAATGTGATATTTCATGTGGCCAATGCCCTCCTGCTGTTTTTGGTTATCATGCGTATGACAGGAAATTTATGGCCCAGTGCTTTTGTGGCCGCAGCTTTTGCTCTGCACCCTATTCATGTCGAATCTGTTGCCTGGGCATCGGAACGCAAAGACGTTTTGAGCACATTCTTCTGGTTGCTTACAACCTGGGCTTACCTGCGTTATGTTCAGCATCCATCTATCACAAGGTATGTGCTGATTATAATATTTTTTGTTTTAGGACTCCTTTCCAAGCAAATGCTCGTGACGCTGCCGTTTGTGTTATTGCTTTTAGACTACTGGCCTTTAGGTCGTTTCATACTCGAAAACAAGAGTGTTTGCGATTCTAAACAAACCGTCTTCGCTGTTTCTACTAAACGATGTGTCTTAGAAAAACTCCCTCTTTTCATTCTATCTGCAATTGCAAGTCTAATTGTTTTTCTTACACAACAAAGTGCTGGTGTTATGAGATCCGTAATCCAGTACTCGTTGATTTGCAGGATCGAAAATGCACTGGTGGCCTACGTGGAGTATATTGGAAAGATGTTTTGGCCCTTCCACTTGACTATCTTTTATCCCCACCCGGGTGACACATTACCCATCTGGCAAACTGCAGGCGCACTATTGTTATTGGTGTCTATAACAGTTGGGGTGATTTGGAAGTTGCGCCAGCGTCCCTATCTTGCTGTCGGCTGGTTTTGGTACCTGGGTACTCTTATTCCAGTAATTGGCTTGGTACAGGTTGGAAATCAGGCTTTGGCTGACAGGTATACTTACATCCCTTTTACAGGTCTTTTCATTATTATTGCATGGGGTATCCCCGAACTTCTCGGTCGGCTGTTTTATCGTAAATTTATCATTTCTTTATCTGCAACGGTGTTGCTTTTTTCCCTTGGGCTTCTTACATACGCCCAGGTAAGATATTGGCGAAGCAGTATTACCTTGCACAACCACGCAATACAAGCAGTTCCAAACAATTGGATTGCACATCATGCTATTGCGCGCATTTATCAAGAAGCAGGTGATCTCAACACAGCTATCAAACACTACTCTGAGATACTGCGGATCATGCCAGATTCCATACCAGTACATATTAATATGGGAGTTGCACTTGTCGAACTGAACAAGATCGATAGGGCCATTATACATTTTGAAGAGGTGTTGCGGCATCAGCCGGACCATTTTGAAGCTAATTTAAATCTTGGCACCATACTTGCTAAACAGGGCAAATTTTCCCTCGCCATCCCACACTTTAGAATGGCCCTTAAAATCAAACCCGACTCCTACGAAATCCACCATGCCCTCGGCGCCATATTTTTCCAGCAGGGTAGGCTCAAAGAAGGCATAGAGCAGTATACTGAAGTACTGCGAATACAGCCTTACTCTTCAAAAGTGCGCGACGAATTGGCAGTTGCCCACAACAGATTTGGGATTGAACTTGCCCGCCAAGCAAAACTCGATGAGGCCATCACATATTTTACTAAAGCTCTGGAAGTCAAACCCGATTTAGCCGATGCACATAGCAACCTCGGTCGGGCGTTATCTATGCAGGGCGATATTGACCAAGCGCTGACTCACTATTCTAAAGCCCTGCAGCTTGACCCTAATCTTGTCAACGCGCGTTATTGTATGGCCTGTATTTTAGCCAGCCAAGGCAAAAAAAATGATGCTATTAAGCAGTACCGCAAAGTGCTCGAAATCGACCCGAATCATGCCGAAAGCCGTCATGTTCTCCGGGCAATCCTTAAAAACACAGATTAGTACAGTCGAACATGCAAATTCGTCTCAGTTACCGACAGACATCACAATGTATCCGCTAATTGCCTTGACAGTATAGGCTGGAACAAATAAAGTTGTTGGCGATGGCGAAAAAACTTTACATAATTGATGGGCACGCACACATCTACGCTGCTTATTATGCTCCGATGAGCCAGAGATTGACCAGCCCGTCCGGAGAGCCGACAAAAGCCGTCTATGTCTTTACAACAACTCTTTTAAGCCTGATACAAAGGCAAAACCCCGATATGCTTGTTGTTGCAATGGACAGCAAAACACCGACCTTTAGGGTTGAAATCTATGAAGATTATAAGGCTAACCGCCCGCCGATGCCCGAAGACTTGCCCAATCAAATAGACCGCATTGAGCAAATTCTTGACGCAATGAAAATTACGGTTCTTCGCCTCGATGGTTTCGAGGCGGACGACATAATAGGCACTCTCGCCAAAAAAGCTTCAAAAGATGGTATCGACACCTACATCTGCGCAAAAGACAAGGATATGTATCAGCTTGTCAATGCTCATACCTACATTTTCGATGTCAAAAAAAGTGAAGTTATTGATGATGATGCACTGTTAGAGAAATATAAAATTCATCCTGAAAATTTTATCGATGTTTTGGCCTTACAGGGTGATTCTTCTGATAATGTCCCGGGGGTACCGCTGATCGGGGAAATGAATGCTGTTAAGATTATTCAGCAATACGGCTCTCTCGATAAACTATATAAACACGCCGATGAAATAAAAGGAAAACGCGGTGAAAATCTCCGCAGATTTAAGGAACAGGCATATCTTAGCAAAGAGCTTGTTACTATAAACTGTAATGTTCCTCTGGAAATAAACTATGATAACCTCATCCTAAAAGAACCAGACAAAACAAAACTTTCCGAAATCTTTACTGAGCTTGGCTTCACTCGCCTGCTTACTCGGCTCGGCCTGATACCCGCTGCCGAAAATCAGCCAGTTGCAGCTATATCCACCCCGGTGGACACTCAGGATTTGACCGGCTTCGCTTCGGTTAAAACTGTCGGTCACGATTACAAGCTCATAGACACGCAGAAAAAATTTGATGAGTTTTTAACCAGATTGAAAAAGCAGAAATTATTTGCTATAGACACCGAAACAACTTCTGTTAATCCTATGTGGGCGGACCTCGTGGGCATTAGCTTTTCCTGGCGGCCGCACGAAGCATATTATCTCCCTGTAAAAGTGCCGTTAGGACAAAAGCATCTTGATACAAGTATGCTTGTTGAGAAGTTGGCGCCAATACTCGCTGACGAAAATATAAAGAAAATCGGCCAAAACATAAAATATGACCTGCTCATACTTAGCAATGCTCACCTGTCTGTAAAAGGAGTTTACTTCGATACAATGGTTGCCTCTTACTGCCTTGAAGCTGACCGTCGCAGCCATTCTATGAATGCTATGGCAGAGGATTTCTTAAACTACCGCCCAATTCCGATATCAGCTCTCATCGGAAAAGGTAAAAACCAGCTCACTTTCGATATGGTAGATACTGCCGTTGCCTACGAATATGCCGCCGAAGACGCCGATATAACCTTCCAACTGTATGAGTATTTGAAAGACCGTCTCGAAAAAGAGCCACAGATAAAACAACTATTTGAACAGGTCGAGATGCCACTTGTGTCGGTCCTGGCGACAATGGAATATAACGGCGTATCATTAGATACTGTGTTGCTGCGAAGGATGTCCGGCGAAATTGCCGAAGAGTTGAAAACTCTCACGGACAAAATCTATCAACAGGCTGGTTCGGTCTTTAATATCGATTCACCTAAACAGCTTGCCGAAGTGCTTTTCGACAGACTTGGCCTTGAGCCGATTCGCATCGGCAAAACCGGCCGAAGCACAGATGCCGCTGTCCTCGAGCAGCTTGCCGACCAGCATCCGGTTATTGAACTTGTTCTTCAATACCGCCAGTTAAGCAAATTGCAAAACACCTACGTTGACAAGTTCGGCCGGTTGATCAATCCACGTACCGACCGCGTCCACGCCTCATTCAACCAGACAATAACAGCAACAGGACGCCTCAGTTCCAGCAACCCCAATCTGCAAAATATTCCAATACGCACCGAACTCGGCCGAAAAATACGTTCCGCTTTCATACCAAAGAACAAAACCGATTGTATTTTAAGTGCCGACTATTCACAAATCGAACTGCGACTGCTCGCTCATTTTTCAAGAGATGAAGCTCTTTTACAAGCCTTCGCTGCCGACCGCGACATCCATCGATTTGTTGCTTCACAGATTTACGATGTGCCAATTGAAAATGTGACCGACAAAATGCGATCAAGCTGCAAAGCTGTAAACTTCGGTATTATTTATGGGCAGGGGCCTTTCGGATTGTCGCGCTCAATTGGAATAAGCCAGCCCGAGGCAAAGAAATTTATCGAGGATTATTTTGCTCGCTACAGTTCAATCCGGGAATTTATGGATAGTGTCATTGACGATGCAAAGCGAACCGGTTTTGCCGAGACATTTCTGCACCGCCGCCGTAAAATCGCGAATCTTACCGCCAAAAATTACAACAAGCGGTCGCAGGCCGAGCGCCTTGCGATTAATACTGTTATTCAGGGCTCCGCCGCTGATTTGATAAAGGTTGCTATGATAAATATACAGAAAAAAATTGAAGCGGAAAACTTGCCGGTTAGGCTGATTCTCCAAATTCACGACGAGCTTGTTTTCGAACTGCCCGCAGCACAGGCCGACAAACACGCAAAATGGATTGCCGATGAAATGACAGGTGCCATCGAACTTGATGTCCCTTTGAAGGTTGATATAAGCTTTGGCTCAACTTGGCTGGCCGATAAATAAATGTGAAATATTGACGTTGTTGTCTGCAGATAATAAAATTCATAATTCTGGTTAATTTCTAAAACTTGAAAATATAATATCGAAGTTTTTAAAACAGGAACTCAAAAAAGCTATGGCAGCAATAAATGAAAATTTCTTAAAATTACAGGCAGGTTATTTATTCCCTGAAATCGGCAGGCGAAAACGCCGGTTTCAGGCCGAAAACCCAAATGCTGAGATAATCAGCTTAGGCATAGGTGATGTTACTCAACCTTTGGCCCCGGCTGTCATCGATGCAATGCATAAAGCAGTTGACCAAATGGCAAATGCAGAAACCTTCAGAGGCTATGATGATGGAGGTATCGGGTATGAATTCTTAAGAGAAGCG
>CAZTKW010000138.1:0-7688 GCA_964614315.1 uncultured Pirellulales bacterium | reverse complement strand
CTTCCTTCCAACCCACGAGAAGGGGATTTATGTTTTAACGCTGACCGGCAGATGTATCTCCTCTATATGGATGGCAAATGGGTGCCTATAGCAGACGGTGAAAAACGTTTAATGGCAGAAGCGGAAGCAGAAATAGCCAGACAACGTTTAACAGAGGCTGGTTTTGGAACACTCCCCGACCAAATTAAAAACTTGTGGGATCACCTGAAGGATTAAGCCAATGCCATCCAAAGCTATTAACACTACCTGAATTATTCCTCCCATTTTTATTTCCATACAATAATTAGGGTTTCAAACTTTTGTCGATCACTGTCCACACGCATACTGGACGAGCTAATTCCGACAATTTGAAGGAATTAAAAAAATAATGAAGCGGTTTTAAGCTTTTGCTCAATTTTTGATTTTTCATAAGGTGTGCCAACACACCACGCTCATGTCGCTCCGCGACAGCGAGCAATGGTATTGTTGCATACACATGATACACAATCTATTCCTATTCGATACAATAATATTGGTATACCCCCACAACGCATTGTGGTACACGATTTATATTTCCTATACAATAAAATAAAGACGGGTGATATCCTGGCACCACCGTGCTCATGTCGCTTCGCGACGTGGAGCATTGGTGTGCCATGGGTCACCTGGCTGAATATTATTGTGTTCTAATTATAAAGAGGCACCTATATAGAGGGGGCGTAAAAACCCCGCAAAAAGTGGCCATTCTTTTGGTGTACATAGTAGAAACTCATCAACCCCGTGGGAGGCGTAATGTCTGACACTAAAATAGCGCAATATAGAAAGCTGACAGATGACATCCGAAAATTGGAGGGTGCCATCGATCAAATAAAGAAATCGAAATCCAATTTAGCCAAGGCGTTGCTAGATGAAAATGGTAAAGAGCATGTCTACAAAATAGATGATGCTGATTATTTTGTTTCGTCTTCAAAGGCGGGCACTTTCTTTTTGACCCCATCCAAGAAAGGCCCGCGTAAGGCCAAGGCTGAAAAGCCCTCAAAGGAGCCGAAGCCTGAGAAGCCAAAGGTGCCTGGTAAAAAGAGGGGGCGTAAATCCAATGCACAGAAGGCGGCTGAAGCGGCGGCTCTTGCTACCGCAGAACAACAGGGGCTGCCAGGAGCCGGGGCTATTCCTGATGCGGTTCTCGATGCTGCCCCTACCGTAGTAGAGGCGGCGGCTGTACTGACCCCGGTAGAGGCTGCTCCGGAAGCTCCGGTACAGGACAAGCAGGAAGCCGAAGCGGTTGACGCCCTGACTGCTGCCCTGGGGGAGGCGGGCCTGACGGCTGCCCCTGAAAAAGCTCCGGAAGCCTGTGTCCCAGAAGCGGCTCCTGAGAAAGCCCCAGAAGCCCCTGTAGAGGCTGCCCCTGTGGTTACCCCCGCTCCTGTCCAGGAGGCGGCTCCTGAGCCTGAGAAAGCCCCAGAAGCCCCTATAGAGGCTGCCCCTGTAGCGGGAATCCAGGCGGTAGCGGCCAGCCCTGCTCCGGACGCTCCTGTTGATCCTCTGGAAGCGGCTCTAAAAGAAATCGAGGGCATCCCGTCCTAGGAATTTTTTTGTACTTTTCCTAGATCGGGTGTACCTATTGAGTAGGATGCTTTTCGAGCCATTGAGGATAGAACCTGAGTCACCCCCCGTGGTACTCTACATCTGTCCTGTGACGTGGTTTGAAAAGCGGGCGACAGCACCGGTACACATTGAAAGGGCTAAAAGGCATTATTTGGATAAGGTACCATTCGATTAAGGACCGTATTTATTTCAAATGCCTAATGTATGGCGAGAGGGCGGCTCTAAAGAGGGTCGCCCTCTCACTTTAATTTGTACTTTTCCGGCTTCCGGTGTAATAAACAGGTATGAAGATTATTACCCCGTATCAGGTGAGTATGAAAATCAAGCGTTTCAAAGATATTCGCAGGGGCAATAGATTTATCTGTAGAGAAGGCCACCGTTGGTGTGTTGAAAAGAAGCATCCCGCGACCAAAGAGGTAACGGCTTGGCGTCCCAATTTTTTTTATGAGCACCTGTTCATAGCGGGCGAGCAAATAGGGTCAATGGTGACACGTTTCCGCATCAGCGAGATCAACCGGCTCAATTGGGAGTGCTAGTACCCTTATCCATTTCGCATAGCTCAAAATTATTCTTCCAGGGTTCACCACCAACGATTTTTACAGGAGTCCCATGGACAAGCTCTTGACAGAATTGGCGAAAGTTGAAGTTGAAGAATTCGTAAAAGAAGGGCAAACCGATTTACAGGCGTTTCTTGCCTATTGGGAAAAGAACCACAAGGAAAACCCCGAGAGGTTTCCCGCTGCAATGTCTTTCGGGGATTGGGCTGAGCAGTACGAAGCCTTCGTACATTGGACCCATATACGTGAACGATTGTGATCCCAAGTTTATTCCTTTCGGCCTTATTTCCCGTGGGCGTCTTGGGATGCAATGCCAGTATGGGTGTCGGTATCTTGAAGACCCTGAAATAGCCAAAGGCATCCGCTGGACGGGCAACACTGACGATTGGCATGGCATCAAAATCCATGCCGACGATGTTGAAATATTCGTACAGCGTGTGAAAAGCAAAGATTAATTTGTACTTTTGCCTGCTCCGGTGTAATAGTAGATCATGAAGCCGCAAATCAAATGGAACCGCCCCACCTACCCGCGATATGACACCACGGAGAATGCGTGAAAATGAAACTTTACGGATCAAATCGATACAGCACCATGAATTGTAAATACGGGTGTTGTGGGCTCAAGGAAGCCCGGGGTGCCAAGCAGACGGCCAACGGTAAGGCCGCTCGAAAGATTGCCAAGCATCGGGCGCGTCAGCAGGCCCGTATTGTGGTTGGTGCCTGTGCTGAGGATGACGGGACCGGGCTGGTACCCCGGGGGTGTGCGGTTCGGGTAGTGCCCAAAGAGTTCCCTTAAATGGAGAATGCCATGGAGTTTGCCGCAATAAGACTGGTTACCAAACGTGGGGAAGTCGTTGTGAGATTTAAGGATGACGGCACCTTCTTTGATATACGCGCTGAGCTTCCCTGCAACTGGGACGACAAAACTTGGCGGCGGGAGAGGACACGACTGGTACGTCGGGCCAGACGCATATGTGAGAAGGTCTGGTCGATAAACTCTTATAGTGTTGTGTGCCGGGTTATCGAGAAGGAAGCTCCACGAAAAGCTGGGCTGGATGTCTACAACACTTCCGGGGCCTTTGTCGTAACTCCCGCAGAAAATGAGGAGCAAGCGGGCGAGATTGTCTGTAAGCACCTGGGGGGTCCGAACACGATGGTGAAGATCATCTCTGTGGATCGAATTGAATTGGACAGCCCGTGCGTGTTCTGGGCCAATGAAGTGGAGTAACCTTAAAATAAAGATTAATTTGTACTTTTCCGGCTTCCGGTGTAATAGTAGGTATGGAGACAAAAGGCAAAATCACTGACCAAATAAGAAGCTTCAACACGGTAGAGACCCCTGACCGCCACAACAACTACGCATGGTGCCCCGCTTTCAAGGCATGAACATGGCTACGTCACCTTTCTGGAAGGTCTACGACGCTGCGGGTAAATACGAGGCTGCCTGTAAGTCTCCCGAGACGGCTGCCGCTGTGGTGTCTCTTCTGGGCCACGGGGCGACTATTAAAGGGGGTCACGGGCACATTGTCTGGAGAGAGGGCAAAGAACGTATCTCAGCGGGAGACAGCTACGATGTTGTGGCTGAGACGTGCCACAAGAGGTGGTACGAGTACAATGTGAAAAAGCACGCGCAATACATGGATCGGCTGGCAAATGCTGCGCTTGCACGGTCGAAGGCTGCCTTAAACAAAGATTAATTTGTACTTTTCCGGCTTCCGGTGTAATAAAGAATATGCCCAAAACATACAACGACAAAGCGTGTGCAGACTGTAGAGACGGGGAGCACGACAATTATTCCGAGACCGTCTACCGCGTTGTGATGCGAGACCCCGATGACGGTAACAAGGTGGTCAAGCGTTCCTACATGTGTGCGGATCACGTCGAAATGTACCTTCAGGACGGCTACAGCGTGAAGGATGCCGAAACCGGGGAGGATCTGTAGCATGGAAATTACACTACACGACAATGAAACTGTCATCATCAACGTAAAAACCCCCATGGGGAACAGCGAGTACCGTTTGGTTGTCGGAGGGGGGCGAGTGCTCCTCTCCCAGACCCGTGCCCGCTTGGAACTCACCGAAAAAGAACGGGAGATTGCCCGCACTGTGGGTAAGATTCCGGGTATCAAAGCCTACAAGGAGCGCACCAGTACCTCTCTGCTGGATGCCAAGAATGCCGTTGAGGCGTATCTCGGCAAATATTGTGCAGACAAAATCCCGGATACGGGTTTCAACTCAGCCTTACCCCCTTACTCGGCCGTTGTCCCCGTAGCGAAAAAGACCAAGCTGACCGAAGCGGATAGGACAAGGATTCGCTACTGTCACGTTGCCGGTATCTCGCAGGCAGCCTTGGCCCGGGAGTATGGCGTTCACTCAAAAACAATACGCAGAGTTCTCACAAAGAAAGCTTGAAAGGTAAACAAATGAGCGAAATCCCCGACCTCTGGCATATCGCGATGGGGCTATCTCCGGGGAGGGCGCGGGAAGCGGTACTGGAAACGTGGCATCTGGCACACGATCTCAAAAAGAATCTTGCCGGGGATGTCTAGCGAAAGCATTTTGGTCCTCGACCATTGGGTGAGGTAAGCATGGCGCACAGAATTAAGAAAGAAAATTTCAAAGGAGAGCTACGGCTCCTCTTAGCTTCCGGAGATGATCACGAGGGAAAACTAAAGAGGTTGTGGCTCATTTTCAAACAGGGGGCCACTTGGTATCGTATTGAGAAGTATGACGGTGACGCGCTGGACATTTATGTGATAGAGGACGCCACCAAGTTCAAGGAAGCCATTAAGGAATACAACAAGCTGTAGTGAATAATGCCTAAAATTGACAGCTTCTAGTTCCAACCCATTGTCTATCCGGTGCTCACACGAAAAGAAGTTGAGCACATGATGGAATGCTCACGGCGGCATTACGATGGCAAATGCAAAAGCGCGTCCACAGAGGGCGGTTTCTTGTGGGGCTGGCTCAAAGAAGTTGAGTTCCACGAGGAGTTTAAAAAAGATGGGGTTCCCCGTACCGTCAAGGCCACCTGGGATCAAATGGATACATTGTGTAAGATCCTAGAGGGCGAAGCGCTCATGCATACAGCGGATAAGTTCCTGAAAGGTGCCTACGATAAATCTCCTGAAAAGAACCTATGGTTCCCCATGTGTCAGATCTTTGCGGAAATGCGGAGACAATCGGAGCGTGTGAACAAACCCAGAAAGCCCAGAAAGAAACTTCGAGGAAACAAAGGAGCATTGGTCTGCAAACTTACGTAAAGCCCCGTGGACTCAAGTTCAGAATCCAAAAGTACCTGTACGCCCTTTACGATGCAGAGGGCGAGCTAGCGATGTCCTACGACACCTACCAGGAAGCCGTTGATGACGCGGTCGGCCCCCGGTTCCGCCCAACTTACACGGTTGTTACCTATCAGGCGGTTGAAGCCGTTACGCTCCAAAACAGCGATGACAAGATCTTGATGGAAACCAAGATTTAAATTTGGGTTTTTCCGAGATCCGGTGTAATAAGAGATTGCGGACAACAATAAACACGACGAAAAGGAGGCTGCCCAACAAAGTGTAACATTTTCAATATTTGTGGATACCTGTCTTCACATAATAACCCCGGGGCTCCTCTCCGGGGTTATTGTTTTTCTGTTTTGCTGTAGTATGGAGCCAGACATTGCGCAGATGTTGGCAGAATGTAAGGCGCAACCCACCGCTTTTGAGCCGTGGGAGTTGGAGTTTCTGGATGCCATTTCGGAACTGTACAAAGAAATAGGGGATCTGACCACAAATCAATATGAAAAACTCGTACAAATGTGGCTGCGGTTGGCTGACTAATTTTTGAGTTTCTCTAATTTCTGGTGTACTAGGCGTCAGACAACCCTACAAATAAGCGTCCAAGAGATATGCGAATGCCTGACAACGAAAATGGCCCGAAAATAGCGCTGGTTCTGCGGGGAATTCCCGGAAGCGGGAAAAGCACCATTGCCGGAAAGCAATGCCGCAAGGAAAACTACTACGAAAATGGGTACGAAGGCCCGGATACGGTCACCGTCTGTTCGTCCGATGATTTTTTCCAGGGCGTCCCGCACCTGGAAGGCTACCATTTCGACGCAAAGCTGCTTCCAATGGCCCACCGAACCTGCTTCCGGAAGTTTGTGGAGGCGGTGCAAAAGGGCGTCCCGCTGGTCATCGTGGACAACACCAACATCACAACGGTCGAGTATGCCCCGTACATGGTGTTTGCGGACGCCTACGGGTACGTAGCCAGGCTTTTGACCGTGTGGGTGCCACTAGAGGTGGGGATCAAAAGAAACGTCCACAGGGTGCCTGAAAAGACCGTTCTGGGGATGTACCGGTCACTCGTAAATGAACAAGTCCCGCCCTGGTTCGACCACGAGGTTATTCTGGGGGAGTTCTAATTTTTTGTATTTTTCTCATTTCCGGTGTAATTAAGGGGCATGGGAAAAACGGACGAAAAATGTCGTATGTGCGTGGGGTATACGAATCTGGAATATTATACCCACACGGAATGTGTAGACTTCTCGCGGTACCGGGAGCAAGACCCCGAAATCGCCCGTCTGGAAGACGAAGCTGACGGGCGCTCCTACATGAGGCACACCCGGGAACGTGCCCGCTGGGGTGAGGACTAATGGAAAATCTTGACACCTTTCGGTACACAGTTATTTGTAAAGTCGGCTTGGGTGAAAACACAACGTCCGACCATGCCTATTTCGAACGCGCAACATCCAAAAGCTGGCTCCTGGTCGAAGACGCCCTGGAATGGATGAAAACCATTCACCCGGCCCGGGAACCAAAGGTGGTCATGGAACACACAGTGGGGCAAATCTGCAAGGAGGAAAACCAGCGTTTGCAGGCATAAAATTTGCCCGTTATGGCTCCCCAGCTTGAACGGGCATCCGAGCCCTCCTGCTGTGCCAGGTTCGAGATTGCACCCCCCCGCGATCTCCCTGTCTGTAGGAGGGCTCACTTATTTAATTTGGATTTTTCCCTGTTGCGGTGTAATAGTAGATATGACCTCAGAAAATCCACAGCCCGAACCGAAACATGACCCCGATGAACGGCACCCGTGCGAGGTTAAAGGCTGGTTGCAAAGCTGTAAGGGGTGCCACCATTACGAAACTGGCGATTGCCCGTTCAAGAGAGCAAATGGAAAAAGCACCAAAAATACGTAACCCCTACGTTGAGGCGGCCATAACCAAAAAAGGCGGCCCCATGCGTAACCGCAAGGAAAAGCGGGCCAAGGCCAGGCTGCGAAAACGGCTCGAACAGGAGTGGGCTTAGGGTGAGCACGTTCAGATTCCCGAATCCCCCGTGGACCCCCGGGGCAGCACAAGAAGCCAATGTGGCTTATCTTCGCTATGTTAAAAATTTAACCTACCTAGAAATCGCCTCAGTTTTGAACGTATCAAAGAGCACAGTAAAGCGTAGGTGTGATGCATTATTTGATAAAATAGACGAATTAAAACCAAAAACTGGCGAACGTTTTGAAATTGAGACCTTCAAAGAGTTTATCAGAGAAGTCGAGGAACTTTCAA
>CAZTKW010000137.1:0-7698 GCA_964614315.1 uncultured Pirellulales bacterium | reverse complement strand
GATTTCCATAGTAAGATGCATAAACCATAATATTATCTGCTAACATGATTAAGGCGAAAGGGATAAAAAAAGAAGCGCCCGCCAAAAACAGCAACCGGGTTTCTCCGGATGTTTCCCGTGACTTCCGCCACGCGTGAAATGACGCCATAAACAAGGTAAGGGCATAAATCAATGCCCCCACAAGACCCTGATCATGAAGGGTGAGCAGCCAATCATTATGTGGATAACAAAGGCCACCAGTTATCCTGTAAATAAAACTTTCCCCTGAACCTGTCCCATAACCAGTCCATGGTCTTAGCTTTATTCGAAACCACATAGCATCCCACATGAAACGCCGTCCTGAGTCCTTAAAGTCTTGTGTCGGGATATCAGACATCCTCCCTGCCCCTGAGTAAAACATCTTGTTTTGCAGACGCTCAGTATAAAATAGCACGATTCCAATCAATAAGACGGATATTAAGATTAAGATTCTTTTCTTTGCTCTCATAGGCGCTAAAGTTAGCGGAAGTGTTAATCCCGCGACAACCATGGTAATGCGCGTCACGGCAAAGACCGGAAGCGCCGCCATTATCCCCCACCAGAGAATGGCGTTTTTTTTACCCGCATTATAGATAGCCGCAAAAAGGCTGCAGAGCAGTACAGCAGTCATGGTCTGTGCGGCAAGGCCAGTGACCTCGGGAACCTTCCACATGAAAAAGACTCCTGTGTTATACAATGATATAAAGATCAAGGTAACGGCGAACCACTTGCATAATTTGATAAAATTTGATAACTGATATGCATTTATGGGATATGTTGAAATTGCCATCCCCACCACGATCGGGCAGATTAATTGCACAGTCCTGTGCAACCGCACGTATTCAGAAGTAGATAGATGAATTAAAAGTAGTATGATCCATGGAAGCCATATCTTTAATGGAAATGTCACCTTATTAGGATTCTTTAGAATAATGAATACAGAAAATATTAAGGGGATCAACCATCCAATACCTGATCCACGATACCTCAGTACAACAATGTTTTGTATTAAAGCTATTGCTGAAAAAAAGAATATTATCCATACAAGAAATGGCAAATGACCAGGGATACGCTCATATATTTCATAGCGGTAGGATAAGTTATCTATTTTCTGTGAGGTTTGATTTCCCATTATGCACCGAGAACTTAATCGAATAGCTTCAAACAATTGAGTCTTTGCAAATTTTCGCAAAATCAGTACCGTCTGGCGCTGCAATGCAATTCCATGAATTGCTGAAATCGTGATCCAATCGCCCATCACCCCGTAAGCGGTAAAAACGATAAGAATCAGGCAGGATATCGTGAATATCGTCCAATGAAAAATGCAGTTTTGAGGTAGTGTTATATTCGAAAATGATGAGAGGGAGGGCTTCCCTCACCAGTTTCAACGCTCCACGCATTACAAAAGGCTCATGGCCTTCGACATCGATAAGCATAATTGTATGAAGGTCACGCATTGGCCGAATGGTTTCGTCCAAGGTGACGCAGGGAACCTTGATAGATCCAAAAACCCCATTAGAAACGACGGCAGCTGCTGTTGGATTGCGCACTGAGTACTTAAAATCAATAAACCCCTGTTTCTCGGTAGCGGCATACGGCACCACAGAAACATGTGGATGCCCGTTGAGCTGTGCACTTTTTTTAATCGCCCAAGCACATTCGACCTGCGGCTCGAAAGCGATCACATGTCGTACCTTTCTGTGGGCTGCAGCATGTATAACCATTTCGTCGACAGAGGCACTGACATCTATGAATGCAATATCCTTTGACACTCTTTCGAGAATCTCTTCAAGAAAAACATGCGTTTCAGGCTCGTTCCAATAACCCGCTGGCATAATGCAATAAGCGTCGGCGCATTTGGGGTTGAACCAAAATTTCAGATCTTGCACGCAGAAGACATATTCCTCGCGAATGATGCTTAAGGCAAACCCAAGGCCACGCATCCGCAGGCCGAAGCGCCTCATCATCACGAAGTATATATGAATATAGCCTATGACAAAAAAACGAATGAAAGAATCACACACGGATTTTACTAGGTGGCCCATATGAGATAGTTATACCGGTCTATATCGCCCTTTCCACAGGTTGAGAATGGCCCTGTCAATGATAGGAGAGGCGTATTGACGAGTTGGCGCTCGCCTGCAAAACTGAACGGCTTGCCAGATACCATCACAAAAACGATTTAGCCCCCAATCCGAAATTATATCGAAAGAACGCTCCCCCATTTGTCTTCTTTCCTCATCTGGAAGAGCCATGAATTTTTTTAATACCTGTGAAAGTTGATCTGGATTATGTGGATCAAATTGCCAGCCGTTGTGACCATTTTGGACAAGCGTCTGAGCGCATCCGCATTCGCGACTTACGATCACGGGCAGGCGGCATGCCATTGCCTCATTTACCACCAGACCCCATGTCTCTCCGTAACTACTCGGCAGTACAAGGCACTCTGCAGCGCTGTAAAATTGACAGAGGGTCTCCTGGTCCTGAAACGGTAGAAAAATCACCTTTCCATTGGATTGCGCGACAGTCTGCTTCAGTCGTGGTGCTTCCGGGCCATCGCCTACCAGGACTAAGCCCCAGTCGGCGGTTATTTCCGCACTGCTGATATAAAATGCCTTTATTAGTATATCCCAGTTCTTTTTGGCTATCTGGCGTCCGACTCCCAGGAGATAGTGTTCCGGGAGGTTATATTTTTTTCTGATGGAGTCAATGTTCAGCCGGGCATCGGCTGATCGTTCGGCAAAAAAGGCATTATCCACTACATTTACCCCAAAAAACATGCGTTCTTCCGGAATGCCCCAGAACCGGTAGTCCGGAACATGCGACGCAGCAGGAATAAAGATTGCATCTACATTGGCGTAGATCCTCCGTTTCCCCCAATTGACCAGACGCGACCGGGGGACGTCTTTTAATCGGGCATTGTCCATGATGATGACCGGGCGCTTTCTTCGGCGAGCCCAGCGCACGGCTGTCGCTCCTGAGGGATAGGCAATAGCGCCGGAAATCACGATGTCCGGATGAAGCGCATCCAGCGCCTCAAAAAGACGCGCGGAAGCGGCTCTGGGCGACAGATCCTCGATGCGTTTTTCTGGAAAAAGGCAGGTCCATGGACAAGGGAACGTCCCGTGGTTGGATTCACCTGCAAAGGCGTAAGGCGAACCCTTGCCTGCGATCTCGATCACATGCGGGTCTGCGCCGTGTTTCCTCAGAAAATTGGCCAGGGCAGCAAGGCGCGCCGGCCAGTATACACGAAAATCCGTATGACATATAGCTATCTTCATCGATTGAATGTCCCCACGCGAAAAGCCTTGTTAATTAAAAACATTGGGGAAAAACTTAGTATCCAGTAAACAGCTATCTTCAAACTAATATCGTGGTTAAAAGCTCTGGAAATTTCACCGCGGGCCTTTGATCTCATGCCGAGACGCAAATAGCTGGAGGCCCTCATCTTGTGCCAGAGGGCGCAATAGCGACGCAAAAATGGTTTCCTCTCCGCATCGACTTTATCGAGCAGCGCCGCAAGGCCCCGGCCGACAATGTCATCCTCCGCAGGAACCCGGCTTGGGGCTGTTTCGTAGGTTTGTGCGGGAGTCTGGCAAAATATAGAACAGCAGGACATGGAATAGGCAACAGCGAAGTAAACAGCGATCTTCGCCCATGTCAGGAGATCTTCCCCGGAGATCACGCCGACAGGAAACCCGCCGATCTGCGTCAAGGCCGATTTTCTGGCGCACGCTGCGCTCGAAAACACTGGTGGATTCGATCGAACCGCAATCTGGAAATAATTCTCCAGAATTCCTTCAAAACCATCGGGAAGGCCGAGCACGATAGCCGGTTGCTGCTTCCCTGCGGGTGAGCGCAAAAAGTAGCGAGTAGCATATAGTCCACAATCGGGATAGCGAATAACCATGCGCCGGATCGTTTCAAGAAAATCCGGCAGCCATTCATCATCAGCATCCAGAAAAGCGATGAGATCAGCCTTGGCTTCTTCGATACCTCTGTTACGCGCAGCGGAAACACCGGCATTTTTCTGATCAATGACTCTGATTCGAGGATCAACAATGTTACGAACGATGGATGGTCCGGAGTCTGTAGAACCATCATTAACAACTATCAATTCAAAATCTGCAACAGTTTGAGAAAGAACAGATCGAATCGCCCGCTCAACTTCAACCTCCTTGTTATAGAGCGGCATCACAATTGAACAAAAAGGAGGGGTAGTCACTTTATGCCTTTCCTAAACGCATAACTGTTTTCTCTTGTTAAGTGATTTTAACAAAATGGTTATATAGTGCATGTATAGATTCGCTGAAACGTTCCATTGAAAATAACCGGCTGACGCGATCGCGCCCATTTCTCCCCATCGCTTGCGCATGTTCAGAATTATTGAGCAGTTGTATTAATCTTTCGGCCAATGCCCGATCATCTTTTACCGGAACAAGATAGCCCGTCACTGCATCCACAAGAACCTCTCTTAAACCATCCACATCCGACGCAACAACAGGCAAAGTTGCGGCCATAGCTTCTGCAGCAGTAAGACCAAATCCTTCAAATATAGAAGGCACTGCAACGACATCCATAATCGCGTAGAGCCTCCATACCTCATCCAGGGATTTTTCGCCTGACCAGATAATATGATCCTGAATGCCCAGCCCTTCTGCCAGCATTTTTAAGTCTTCCAGGTCGGGGCCGTCCCCAACCACCATGAGCAGGGCATCAGGACATCTACTGACCACCTCACCCATGGCATGCAATAATATTTTTTGTCCTTTCTCCCAACGTAACCTGCCGACCACACCAATAACTCTTCTTTTATCTATTTTAAGGGACCGCCTGATTTCATCACGGTCAATCGACCGGACGACGTTGTCCATCCCTGCAACATCGACAGCATTGTAAATCGTGAAATGCTTCCTTCCAGGATTAATCGCTTTAGGATCCAGGAACTCACTATCTCCAAACCATGATTCTTCAGCAGATCTTGATACGCAGAAGAAGGCATTACAGAGCCTCGCAGCCATTCTCAGAAGTAATTTTGCCTTTAAGCCGTAAACTGTAGCAGGCTGATGAACTGTCGCGAAGATAATGGGGACACGAGCAATGCGCGCTGCAACCACCGGAACAAAACCGGGGGCAAGATATTGGACGTGGACAATGTCCGGCTTCTTCTCTTTAAAAACTCGGATCAATCCTTTTGCCAGATGCCATAAACCATCAGCCCGCTCATACTTCAGCAACAGAACTTCAGCACCAGTTGCTTCAAAGCGCCGCACCATGTCCGCATCATATTCGTAATAACAACAGGTCGTAACCCGATATCCGGCAGAGACCAAAACACGAGCAAGGTTAAGCGTCTGCATTTCGGTCCCCCCAACAAGGAGGACTGGGATGCCAATCACTACGTTTATCCCGTGTTCTCTTTCCATTTCATCAAACACAAGGCTATTTATTTAGAATTCATCTTTGCTTGAGCAATTCGTCATAAAGGTCCGCAATGGCTGAAGCACATGTCCTGCTGTCAAATCTTTGTCGAATAATTCTTTCGGCCTGTTCAGCCAAAGCTGAATTCTTTGAACGGTCTTCAAATAATTCAAGAACTGCTTTTGCCAGCGCATCTATATCATTTGGTCGAATCATTATGCCTGATTTTCCGTGTTCAATGAGTTCTGGAGTCGCACCAACCGCCGTTGCGATGACAGGCTTTTTTGCAATTGCGGCTTCCAACGGTACTCTTCCAAATGCTTCTCCATCAAAGGAAAGAGCAAGGACAATGTCAGAAGCGGCATAAAGCTCAGCCATGTTAGAACAATGGCCAAGAATAATCACATTCCTCTCGACATCCAGTTCAACCGCGATTTTTTTCAGGCGTTCGGTCTCAGATCGCTGTTTTGAGTCGATTTCTGTGCCAGCAATAATAAGAATTGTCTCTGGTTTAGTCTTCCTAATGATCGGAAGAGCTCTGATAGCGCTCTCATGTCCCTTGCGCGGGTCAAGTATCGCAACAGAACTGAGAATATTGGAAGTCAAAGGCAGGTGTAAAGCGCGTCTTGCATCATCTATCGAGCCCCTGTATTCGTAATGGCTGAAATCAATGCCGTTATAAATACGACGTATCAAACCTTTGGGGCCTATATTTTCAATATCGTGTTTTACAGCTTCAGAAGTGCAGATTATTGCATCACACAAGTTCAATACTCGCCTACTGAACGCTGCTTGAGTGTGTAGCGAGCGAACATGCACAACCACCTTTGCTCCCATAATCCGAGAAACGAGCATATCAAGCAAGGATGTGTTTCGGAAAAGACTTATATGAACAATTGCCGGTCTTGTTTTTGCTAAAATGAACATCAGCTTTGTCGCATAAACGGCTCTTTCCAGATACCCGAGCCCAAGAAGCGGGAAAGACCAGCTTTCCTTAGACCACCACTTTAGTCTATTAGTCCTGAATAAAATTTTTGTATTGCATTCCTTGAATTTTTCATTATTCGGCATCTTGTAATCCAAACATAGACATGGTTCATACCGATTGCGATCAAGTTCGCTGAGCAAAAGCCTTAATCCCTCCTCAGCACCTCCATTAAACCTGCTTTTGTCAATAAACAGGATACAAATAGTATTATTTCTGGTATCGGTTTGACGTTTTTGTGATATGTCAGGACTCATCTTTGATATCCTACTGTCTGTAACAATGTCCTCTGAATCAACTTCACAAGATGCTCCAAAGGCAATGTTCCATCAATATCTTTTCTCATTAATTCAGACAACGTCTCTCCCATCCATCCGATTCTGCTCCTTTGCTTAAGACATGTTCGATCATCCTCCTCACTGAATAAATCTTCATAAGACTCAAACATTTTCTTCTGTAAAAATTTCCTAAGCGCATGATCTCTCGCTTCAGTGCGCATCTGATCAAACAACTTTATGTTCCCAATCAAGGCATTTATTGCACCTGCGAATCCCTGAATATCGTTCTGCTCAACCAAGAAACCTGCTTTCTCATTTTCAATGATCTGATCCGTTATGCCTTCCAGATTCGATACTATGGGAATAACCCCGCACATCATTGCCTCGATAATGACAAGGCCAAAGCCCTCTATTCGAGTCGGGAGCACAAGTAAATCTGACTTACGGAGTATGTTTGCCAACTCGGCGGCAGGTAACGTTCCTAGAAATTTTATGAACTGTGCTATCCCAAACTCCTCAAACCGCTTTTCAAGATACGGGCGCAGAGGCCCTTTGCCTACGATATTTATTTGCACATCAGAATGTTTTTTCAGTACCGACGTAAATATTTCCGGCAAAATATCAGCGCCTTTGTGGTTGTCTAATGATCCCACAAAAATTATTGATCGCGGTGTTTCATGAAATGATCTGGTGTCCATAAAAAAAACTTTTTCATCGATGCCATGTGGTATGACTCTGACACGCCTGTGAGCGTTGGAAGGAAGATACCGCTTACAGTTCTCAGCTAGTGTTATCGTTGGCGCTATCCAACGAAATACTCTTCGGCCGAAGGAAGTGGCAACTCTGTAAAAACGGGGATCATGACTATGTAAAATTGCCACCGGCTTGATTCGGATTGGAAGTAATGGAAGGCTATAATGAAGGAGGGGGGTATGGTTCATGAGCAATATGTCCGGGGCTACTTTGTTTAAAAGCTCAGCTACCGCAAACACTTTT
>CAZTKW010000136.1:0-7707 GCA_964614315.1 uncultured Pirellulales bacterium | reverse complement strand
GCTCACTGATTATTGGAATGGGGGGTATGGGGCCAGTTTCTGGTGGTGGCCATAGCAATCCACAACTATCTATAAACTATCTTTTCCGCTACCTGAAAGATTAAGCTTACATAATTAGGCGGCGCGTGGCCGGAATGAGGACGGGTGATATTAAGAGCCTATCCCAAAAACCGGCTCTATTGCGGCCGAAATGTGCCTGAAAACAGTCAATATTGTTTAGTTCAGGGACGCCATATTTATAAGTAGGTGTGCCTTTATACTTTAGCCTTACCAGCGAGGAACGTTCTTTTTGTGAGATTTTCCTACCAATTTATTAACCCGGGGATTAACAGGTGGCAATTATGAAAGTCAGATGTATTTTATCAGCGGTTATGTTTTTAGCGGCCGCAACGGGCGGCGCACGAGCCGAGAGGCAGTTGGACAGCGGTGAGATAGAGCAAATCCTTCAGCAGTTGACAAGCCAGCCGAAGAAGACCTGGATACCAGCAGGGGTCATCGAAGCCCAGCATCAGGAATACAGGGCACCAACAACAACGGACGTGAACGAAATCGACAGCAAAATCAAGCAGAAGATTAGCGCATACATGGGCAACTCGAATAAGGTCGAACGGACGGACGGTCTGCAGAAAGCAAGGCTCGATGCGATACCGTTTAATACCCGGTACCAATTAGCCAACGAATATACAATGAATTCAAGCGTTGTTGTGAGAATTGACGGTGAAAAATTCTACAAGGAAATCAACTTTGACTCGCGGACAGATTCGGTCGAACCCGAGAAAGAGTTAGAGGGTAATTTTATGACCAACCAGTTCAACCCGGCCTGGAACGCCAAGCGGGTATTTGCCTGGGACGGGGAGAAATACAGCAGATACTGCCGGCCTGTTAATGATGCAAGCATTGACTCAACAGGGTACGTTCCTGTTGAAGCCGGCGGTCCTTTAACGGCGGGATTTATCCCGTGGGGACACGAATATTATTCCTATGACAGTTTAACGGCCGCCGAAACAGCGGCGGTCGAGACGGATATCGACGGGCAAACAGTGATAAACCTGACGGTCAATAATTCCGAGGGTATGCAGATGAGCTTTGTTCTGGATCCTGCAAAAAGCTACGCCGTAATCTCCAGTTCAATTACGGGCTTCGGCAATGCGGTTTACTCCAATCAATACTCCGATTACCAGTTAGTATCAGGCAACTGGGTCCCTGAAACCATCTTGTTAGAACAATTCGAGGCCGGTTCAAACAGGCTGCTTTCCCGTGACTTATGGGAGATTACCTCTATTGACGGGAGTACTCCGGGGCAGAGCAGCTTCGAGGTCCAATACGAACACGACGCGGTGATAGAGTACGTTTCTTCGGTAACCGACAGGCCCGCACTGTACCGCTATTCCGAGATGATTGATACGGAGCAGCTTTTGGCCGGGAGACTGGCATTTGCGGCAAACGAAGGTGGACAACCTCAAAACTGCGCCACAGCAGCTTTAAGATACGCGGCCGGTCAGTTAGGTAAAAGTGTAACCGACTCTCAATTAGCTGTACTTGTGGGCGAGCCTAACAACGATACGAGCCTTTATTCGATGAAGCAATTCGCCGAGGGGCTGGGGCTTTACAGCCGGGCGGTAACGACGGACATCAGCACCCTAAAGGAGCTTGAAAACTGCCGGGCAATACTGCATATCCCGGGTAAACAGCATTTCGTCGTGCTGGAAAGTATCGATAACAGCTTTGTAAGGATTGTAGATTTGTCGAATGATAAATTTTATTATCGAACGGATATAAACTTCTTCAGTATGGACTGGAGCGCAGGGACGGCACTTTTGCTTTCCAACGAGGCAATAGAAGGCGATTTTACCGAGATTTCCGACAGCGAGCTTGGCGGTTTTATCGGCGCATCAGGCTATAGCTGCACAAGACTACTGCAGGAAGACGGTTACATCCCATGCGACTATATCGGAGGATTATGCGTAGGTCTTATCGTAAATTATTATACAAGACACGGCTGTGAAGGAGCAGAGGGTGGCTCGTGCGAGGAGATATGGAGGGCCAGATGCGGAACATGCCAATGTATAAATGACCCTCTTATGCCCTGGCGCTGTACAGGGTTAGGGGACTGGGAATACTATTATATGCAGGCCTGCTCTTAAATACTAAAAGCTCCACGCTATAGAAACAGGGCAAGAATTCAAGGCAGGCCTGCCGCATTCAGGCCAGTCCTGCCTTTTTTTAATGGTTTTTTGTCCTAGAGATAACGGGGGTCAGAATTCAATTTGCGTATTCTGAAGGGAAAAAATAGGTATTGACACATCTGCAGAGAAGCTTTAAAATAATGGTTATGAGACGCTGCGGATTTACTCTTATTGAGGTACTGATAGTAATTGGGGTGATTTCACTTTTGACGGGGATATTAATCCCGGTGCTTAGAAGCTGCCGAGAGCAGGCGAGGGCGGTTGTGTGCAGTTCGAATATCAAGCAGTTGGCGGTCGGTTTGCTTACGTACGAGGCGGAAAAGGGCGGCTTTCCGCCCGCCTTCGAATACACTAAGACGCCGCCTGAGGGAGGTTATGCAGGGTTCAGTCAATACGACAGGACAGGATGGTGGTGGTTTAACTATTTGGAAGGATTTTACAAACAGACGGAGAAAAAAAGGACCGTTCTGCGGTGCCCGTCCAAAAACCTTGGCAGAGATAACTATCTTTCAGATAATATTCTTTGCGGAAATTACGGGGTGAACCGGTCGGTATGCAAAAGCCCGGGCAATGTCCTAAGTCGAAGGAAGGAATTTTACGGTGCGACTTATTCTATGGCGGACATAAAACAGCCGGCTAAAACGCTGCTCCTGGTTGACAGCGGTTACAGTATGATAACCTGGTGGCATGCAGCGGACACGCCCCCGTATAAGCTCGGCCGTATGATTGAAGATACCGCGTATATACCGGGGATGAAAATCAACGATGAGAAAAAGTTATGGTTCGGGCAGGAGGAAGACGCAATAGAAGGGCGGCACCCGGGAAAGACAGTCAATGCCGCATTTGCCGACGGCCATACCGGGAGAAAAAAGGCCGACGAATTTCTTGTCGAGAAAACCGACTACGGCTACGAGAACCTCAAACCCCCCTGGCAGCCGGAGTGAACCATCTTAGAAAGAAACTTCCCCAAGAACACCCCTGATTTCATTTTCATCCGGGTATTCTATCAGCCTCACGGCTGTTAAGGTGAATCGGCTGTCGGGAGTTAACTGCTGATAGAACTCTGTTCTTCGAAGCAGGTTTGTTTGCGGGTCCACAAAAAGACGCCATTTACTAAATACCCCATAACCTTCATAAGCTTCTTTAATCCATTTAAGCTCATATACTTCTATACCCTCGGCGGCAGCTTCCATACTTTCATCGGTTATGCGGCTCCACTTAGCATCAGCGGGGACCTGGGACATATTATAAAACGGCATCAGGCCCAAAGAGCCGGCCATCATTTTCTCGATAGCGGCAGCGGCCTGCCCGGTCAACAGGCCCTCCGCGGCTATGCCTGTAACCGGGTTTTTTGTTTTTCTTATGCCGCTACCGATATCATTCAAAACGAATTCATTGCCTGTTTTGGTCATATAGATATTTAACGTCTTTGACACCCAAATCTGCTGAAAGGGTTCGGTCTGGTCGGGGGCAAAGCCTGCGATATAGGCATTTTGGTCGGGGGCAAAACCTGCGATATAGACATTTTTGATTCTCTCAATTGCTTTATATACCTGCTGAAGGCTGACAGCGCCGGCGGTCGAGGTATTCATAACTAAAGCCGAGGCGATTAATATCACGGCAGCGGCTGCAACGGCTGTTTTCAACAGGGGTCTCAGATTCACAGCAGAGAGCCTGCTTTTTACTGCGGAGGCAAATTCGATGATTTTAGCCGGTTCCTTACGCTTTGTAACCTCAACTTTTATGGGGAAGCCGGCATAGAGACCGTCGGATTTAGCTTCAGCGGATTTATCGATAGTATAAATTGTGGCAACGTCCGACTGGGGCCTGTCGATAATTGATTCGTCGGCACGAAGCGTTTCCAAATCCCGGCGGCAATGCCGGCAGTTGTCAAGGTGCACCGTTATCGGCGTGGGGATTCCAATCCGTACTGTTTCATCGAGCAGGCCGGGCAGAAAAGGCTTAACCGTATTACAGGTTACGCTGGTGCCGATATGTGTGAAGTGACGTTCGAGGATTTCGTTAACGACAGCCCTATTTTGTTTTTGCTGCGGGCCGGAATCTTCGGCCTTTGACAGTGTCTTTTTGAGACGGTCGAGCTGCTCGCTACAAAACCGGCAGCAGCCGATGTGCTCAGCAAGAAACTGCGGGACAGGGTCGCAGCTTTGACCGCCCAGAAAGTCGTAATAGTACAACTCCGCCTGTCTGCATAATAAGTTAGTGTCAGAATCCGCCATTTTCTCTACCTCACTTTACATTTAAGAGCCGTCGCAATTTATCCAATCCCACACAGATATATCTACTTACCGACTCCTTTTTCACATTCATTTCTTTCGCTATTTCTGTGATACTACGGTCTTTCTTATACCTTAAAGTAATAGCTCTCGCTTCACTGGGTGTCAAGTTACCCCCAATAAGCTCAAATATTTCATCGGTTCTCTCTTCAGTAATAAAGGCGTTTCTCGAACTTTTTTTATTGATGACGTAACCAGTGTACTCGGCGTAGCCGTTTTTGAGGTTACGGTATCTTTCTGTCTTTCGGCCAGCATCAATGACGTCGTTATTCAAAGACTTGTAAAGATAGCTTTTGATATTCCTGACATCAGCGGGGACGGGGTTTGCAACAAGAGAAAGGAAAAAGTCCTGGTATAAATCTTCCGCCAGGGTCTTATCATGCACTTTGTAGAAAATAATACCGAAAATAAACTCCCCGTACTCATCAAAAATCCCGGCTGCTTTTTCTACATTTGCCCGGTCATTATTATTTGTGTTCGGCACTGCCATCAAGGTCCTGCTCCAGTACTTTCCCAGAACCGCCGAAAAGCGGAAGAGTTAAATTGGTTGTCAACCTTTATTTGTGACCGCGTTATTTTAAACTATTATACAAAAAGCAGCGTATAAATGCAACTAACCTTGTAGAAATCAGCTTCGGTTCCGTACAGGTGAAAAACGCCGTACCGACGTGAGTCCGGTTTTAAGTTATTTTGCTTTTATCATAAGCAGCAATCAATATTAAAACCACGATAATCGCCCTCAATAAGGAACCGGTCTATGCGCCGAGGAAACCGGATGGCTGAGAAAAAAAAGGGGCGTGCATTTGCATTCTTATATTAAAGCCAGATTTTATTTATTCAGGGGGGAATCTGGCCTTATGGCGGCAATGAGCTTCTTATATTGTTTTCGGTACAATATACGACATTTTTGAAGGCGCGAGTGAAACATTTTTGTTTTCATTTTAGATTACTTAAAGAATAATTTTTATGCACCCCGACCATGATGTTTTTGTCAAGGCTCTTGAAGACGGAAGAAATATCGAAGTGGTCTTTTTCTATGATGAAAATGACATGTTCCGGGTCAGGGTGTGCGCTGCTTCTTATTATGGGCCCAGTCTTATTGAAGGCGACAGTTTAAAATATTATCACTTTTGGGATTTAGAAGACGGCACGGGTGAAGAGGCTTTAATTTTGCTCGACGACCAGATAGTAATCATAAGTCAGCCCGAAGAGCAGTTTGAGCCGGCCGGATTTTTGAGCTTTGAGAAAAATTAGCTCAATTACACCAGAAGCCAGTTTTGAGAAAAATCAGGCAAAAAGGGAAGCCTGAAACAGGGGGCAAGCGTTTATCGGAATTGCATTTATGAAAAAAAGCGGGCGAAGGGATTCGAACCCTCGACGTCCAGCTTGGGAAGCTGACATTCTACCACTGAATTACGCCCGCAACAAGTTATCCTGACACTTTATTCTATAAAGACTATCGTGATATTGTCAAGCATTTTAACTGTTTGAAAAAAGCGACATAATATCACAAAAAGTTATTTGCTTCTTTACATGAGAAATCCTGCGCAAATCAAGATAAGCCCGGAATTTGATTTTATCATTAATCCGGCGGGAGCTTCTCAAAAGTCAAGTTAACCATCATATCGAAACTCAGTCTCTCGGTGAGTTCTTCATTTCGCTTGCCAGCCGTATGCACCGTATACTCAGGGAAACCCGTCCAGTAAGCCTGCCAGAAGTTGTCGTCTTCTGAAATCGTCCCGACAAACACATCCTCACACTTACCTTCCACTGTGTTTTCATTGAGGTCAACATACATATAAAGTCTCTTTATGGAAATCTTAACGGTCAACTCCCGAGTTGATGGTGAGTAGTAAACCATCCATTCCCCGGGCTCGACCATTCCTTGGCCGCCCATTTCCTTCGTTATCGGTTTTGGCTGTCCGGGTGTTACAGTCATCCTGCCGAAATTGATTACCGCTGATGAAATTGTGCCGTCCTCCTCGAAAACAAATTCCCAACCATGCCCGTTTGCCACCCATCGACCGACAAGAAAGTCGGGAAATCCACCGCCGTCCTCAACAATTACTTCAACTCCCCCGGCCCCGTTGTGACAGCCGGAAAGACCTGATAAAAAAACACAACATCCGAGCAAGATCAATAACCTGTTCATAGTCTTAAGCTCCCAACATCCGTACAAAAAATGATAGTATACGCGGAATACAATATATCCGAATTTGGGGATTTCGGCAAGGGCTTTGCCCGACATGGTTTCTCTGCTGAGAGATTAACCTTTTTTAACCGACAGAAGTTTCCGGCGGAGCCTCCGTGTATGGTTTACTTGCCCTATACAAACTGAGGCGTTTGCGAATCTCTTCCGCAAAGTCCGTCAGGCCTGACGACACAGCCAGTTCTAGCGCCTTTTCAGCGGTAGTAATAGCCTCAGCAAATCTTCCCGCTGCAGCATAAGCCGCGGACAGCGTATCCAGCGAGCCAGCTATTTCATAATTACTAAGCTCACAGGCCCGTTCGGCAAGGCTTATCGCCTTCTCAGGATTGCGGAAGGCGGTATTTGGGTGCGTGGCCATTATCCAGGCCAGATTATTCATAAGCTCAATATTTTCAGGATTAAGCTCCAGCGCTTTTTCCCAGTGATAAATAACTCTTTCAAAATTACCCTGTTGGTGAAAAAGAACCCCTAAGTCTCGATGTACCTGGGGCTGGTCCGGCTTAATCTCGACCGAGTATTCGTAGTGAATGATGGCTTCATCGACTCTGCCCTGCTTGAGATAAACAGAGCCGAGATTGTTCTGTGTTTCGGGCCAATCAGGTTTTATCCGAAGAGCTTCCTGAAACTGCTCAGCCGCTTCTTCGAGTTTGCCCTGCAGTTGAAGCGCTAAGCCGAGATTGTAATGGCCGTCGTGAGAATCGGGTTCAAGCCGCACCGCCATATTAAAATGCACGACAGCCTCATCATATTGACCCCGCTCGGAGAGGGCTATCCCGAGATTAACGCGAGCCTTGAAGTTCTGTGGCTCTATTCGCAGCGCCTCTCTATAGTGCTTAACAGCTTCGTCAAACCGCCCCTGATCATACAGTATCACCGCAAGATCATAATGCATATTGGAATTGTTCTCCGTCACCGCAACTGCATGACTGAAGAGGGTATAGCTGTTTTGCCACTGACTGGTTTGTACCCAGGTTCGTACCATCATAGCCGATATTAATACAACCGCTGCCAAAGCAAG
>CAZTKW010000135.1:4183-7734 GCA_964614315.1 uncultured Pirellulales bacterium | reverse complement strand
GGGCATGGCACTATGTATTTAAAAAACCATGGTGGATGGTATTTTATACGATGATAGCGGCTGTTTATGGGGCTATTTGTTATATGTTTGTTCGCTTTTTTGCTTTTATAATGTTATTGGTTGCTCATAAGTCCTTGCAGCTTGGCGTCTGGACCGACAGCACCAGTAAACAGGTTGATAAACTCAGGGCAATTTGGCCGGAACCAAATTTTATGGATCTCGCTGGTTCATCAGCAGTGACGCAAACTAACTGGTCAGAATCAACTGCTGCTTTTCTGGTGAATTTATACTTATTGGTCGTCATCGGATTAGTTGTTTCTTTCATAATAAGCTTCTATTTTTCTGCCAATACTATAATCTATGCTATTTTACGCAAAAAAGTTGACGGAACCGGTCTTGAGGATATTTACACAGGTTTTGATGAGGCCGACACAGAACCTACTGTTGACGAGTCCGCCTCGGAAGAATCAAAGTCCAAGATGGAAAACGAAACACAGACACAGTAGATGTACTTATCGGACATCCCTAAATCGGAACCTGATATCATTCAGTTCCAAAGCTGATACTATATGACCTGTATCAACAGCAGAAGAATAATTCAGGTATCACAATATCAACGTCAATCCGGATAACGCGCAAAGTTGTCGGCCGAGTGGACAGCGGTAATGTCTTGACATACACTTAACTTCTTTTTAGAATTAAGCTTGTGATTAATTGCATGCCCAGAATGTGGCGATAAAAGAATATGCCTGACTCGGATAAACAGTTAAAAAAGGAGAACAAAATCTCCCAGGAAGTTGTAACACCCCCAGCTATGCTGCTTAAACTTCGTAAACATCTGATAATACTTGCCCACGTTATTGTTTTCGCCAGTTCTTTAATCCTGTCATTTCTGCTGGCAAGCAATATGCAGTTCAGACGCGAATGGCTTGTGGACCAGTATCCGCTTTTATTGTTGTGCTTTATTACCATAAAACTGATTGTATTCGGGTTTTTCAAGCAGTATCGAGGTTGGTGGCGATATGTTGGGATTTCAGACCTTATCGGGATATTGCAGGCATCACTTGTCAGCACACTGCTGATAGTAATCCTCTGGGTGGTATTTTTATACACTCCTTTCCGTCAGGACCTCCCGAGCATAACTGTTGTTGGGCAAAGTGTATTTATGCTCGATATGTTTGCGACGATTTTGCTGCTGGCGGCTCTGAGGATGATGATACGCCTCTACCATGAAGAGTACAGGGCTGTCGAACGAGGGCCATTGAAGCGATTTCTAATAATTGGAGCAGGAAATGCCGGTGAGGCACTGCTGAGGGAAATTCATCGCATGCCTGTTGCTCAATACGAGGTCGTCGGTTTTGTCGATGATGACCCTGTAAAGCAAGGTATCAATATCCACGGAATTCCAGTACTTGGAAATGTCGAACAATTGCCTGAAATCTGCAAGCAGCGCAGCATTGAGGAAGTTGCAATTGCAATACCTTCGGCCAGCCACCAACAGCTAAGGCGCGTTATCAGGGTGTGCGAGGGCACCAAAATTCGGTTCCGAACGGTTCCATCAATCACTGACATTGCTTCAGGCAGATACCGAGTTTCGCAGATTAGAGACGTCGATATTAACGACCTGCTTGGAAGAGAAACTGTAAACCTTGACCTTGATTTAATAGAGGCTTTCACCAGGGACAAAACAATACTTGTTACAGGTGCTGGCGGCTCCATCGGCTCGGAAATGTGCAGGCAGTTATGCAATTTTGGCCCAAAGCTGCTTTTGCTTATAGAGCAGGCTGAAAACCCGCTCTTTCATATAGAAAGAGAATTAGGCAGGCAGTTTCCAGATGTTTCTGTGAAAGCAATTATTTGTAATATTTGCGACAAAATACGAGTTGAGGAAATCTTCGAAAGGTACAGACCGCAGGTGCTTATTCACGCAGCAGCTCATAAACACGTTCCCTTAATGGAAACAAACCCGGGAGAATCCATCAAAAATAATGTTATTGGCACACATATAGTTGCAGACGCCGCCGACCGTCACAACTGTTTAAACTTTGTTATGATTAGCACAGACAAAGCTGTTAATCCTACCTCGCTTATGGGCTCATCAAAGCGAATTGCTGAAATGTATATCCAGGACTTAAACAGAACCAGCAAAACCCATTTTGTAACTGTCAGGTTCGGTAATGTTCTTGGCTCTAACGGCTCAGTTGTACCTATTTTCAAAAAACAAATCGCTCAGGGAGGGCCTGTTACAGTTACACACCCTCAAATGAAGCGGTATTTTATGACTATTCCCGAAGCAAGCCAATTGGTTCTGCAGGCCGCAACAATGGGCAAAGGTGGAGAAATCTTCGTACTTGATATGGGAGAACCGGTCAAGATTGTGGATTTGGCCAGAGAACTAATTATACTTAGCGGTTTTAGACCGGAAGAAGATATTGAAATAGAATTCATGGGAGTCAGGCCGGGAGAGAAACTTTTTGAAGAACTCTCAATTAAAGGTGAGGACATGCAGCCGACAAGGCACCCCAAGATTGGTATCTGGAAAAACATTCCGATGGACCGCGATAGACTCCGTGCTGGAATAAATGAGCTGGTAACCGTCGCACAAAAGCAGGACTATAAAGAAATAGTTGAGAAAATAAAAGAGCTTGTTCCGGAATATATAGGGGCTGATAACAATTCTTAAATCAACAGCGCGTCTGCGAAAGTTAAAAACAATCGGTTGCGGATTGACACAGATTAAAAAAACAACACCACTGACCGGATTTTAAACGGAAAAAATGTTTATCTTCAAAAAAAACCGATACAGCTTCACTCTATGATTTCAGCAAAAAGGCGTGCGATAAAACACCACGCCATCACATGCTCTATTTCGAGTTGCTGTAAATCAATATTGCTGGATAAGTTGTTAAGGGTATCAGGTTTTCTGGTAGTACGGGATTATTAGTATCGGCGTCCACCACGGCTACCACCGCCACCACCACGGCTACCGCCGCGACCACCACCGCCGCCGCGACCACCACCAAAACCACCACCTCTGCTGTCACGGCGGTTCGTTTTCGGGCGGGCTTCATTGACATTCACAGCGCGGCCCATCAAGTCCTTGCCATTCATCTCTTCGATAGCCTTTTGTCCTTCACTCTTGGAGGGCATTTCCACGAATCCGAATCCTCTCGATTCGCCGCTGAATTTGTCCTTTATGATGTTGACAGATTCAACCTGGCCAAAACCTTCGAAAGCCTGCCGCAGGTCGTCCTCAGTTGCCTCGTTTGACAAATTTCCTACATAAATATTCATCTCGATTTCCTTCTTTAAAACCTTAAACTCTACCTCAATTACCTATTCCAGCATTTCGGCTATCATTGTTAACCGCACTGCTACAGCCATAATCTCTTCAACTAAAATCCTTACCATGCGTCTTTAAGAAAGATTATTTGCCCTCTAACTAAAATTCCTGGACTTTTCCACGTGTTTAGCCGAAGTTGCACGAATTATAAGAAGAAGTGATGTTTCTGGCAAGTCTCTTTATACCGACTTAGCTAAAATGCCCCATC
>CAZTKW010000135.1:0-4173 GCA_964614315.1 uncultured Pirellulales bacterium | reverse complement strand
TCCACGTGTATAGCCGAAGTTGCACGAATAAAAAGAAGAAGTGCTGATACTGGCAAAAGAAAAAAATGAAAAAAAAAGAAATTAAAAATATTTTTTATCACTTATGACATAGCTTCTATTTGAAAGTAAATCGCTGATGGGCGGTTTTTTTGCACAAGAAATGGCCGAATGCAGGTTTTAAGCTCTCAGCAATGTTTTCTCAAGCTGCAAAACCATATCTTTACAGCCCGATATAGCCCGCCTTTCCATTTTCACTTTTGCTCATTTGCACGACTAATATAGTAAGTTCGGCTCAACTTATTGACTTTACAAGTTTGTATTTATATAGTGTTCGTACAATTCACAACACGAATGTATTTTGGTTATCTACAGGATAGTCTATATGAAATCAGATGTATTTTTTATCAGAGCTGACATCCGGGAAGGTGAGGAAAAGATTTCACAGAAAGCTCGCAGGCTTTTTAAGGCACAGAATTTTTCAAACTGCTTCAAAGAGGGCGATTTCACTGCTGTCAAAGTCCACGTGGGTGAGCCGCCGAACAATACATATCTCAGACCCGGATGTATTAAAGGACTTGTCAAAGAGCTTCTCGCCTTAAAAACAAAACCTTTTCTTACCGATACTGGCACCTTGTATACCGGCCGAAGGCATAATGCAATTGACCATGCTGTTTTGGCTGCCGAGCATGGCTTTGACATTGCCGGCATGGGCATTCCCTTCATTGCTCCTGACGGACTCTTTGGCACGGCTGAGACGGCTGTTAAAATCGATGGCCAGTTGAATAAGGAAGTATTTATTGCTTCTGACATTGTTAGATGTCAGTCTGTCCTTTCTATCGCACACATGACCGGACACATCGCTGCATGTGCCGCTGCAACTTTGAAAACACTCGGAATGGGCTGTACCAGCAGAAAAGCAAAAATGAGGCAGCACTCTTCCATAAAGCCCCAGGTCAAAAAAAATTGCACCGCCTGCGGAGAATGCATTAAACACTGTCCCGCTGATGCTATTACTATGGATGACGTCAGGGCTCACATTGACAGTGAAAAATGCATTGGTTGTGCTGAGTGTCTGGCTGTCTGCAGATTTGATGCCGTTAAATATGACTGGGGAGCTGAAGATAAGATTTTGCAGAAGAACATTGCCGAGCATGCCCTTGGGGTGGTTCAGGGTAAGCAGGGCCGCATGGCATTCTTTAATTTTCTCATTTCTGTTACTGACGAGTGCGATTGCATGGACAGGAAAAATATGCCTAAGATAGTAGATGATATTGGCATATTGGCCTCCCGTGACCCCGTAGCTCTGGATAAAGCCTCGATAGATATGGTCGAAGAGGCAGGGGGTAAAACAATGCCCGAACTTATTGGCAGAAAGATGCTTGACCCTCGCTACCAGATAGAGCATGCCGAAAAAATCGGTCTTGGAACGGCCGATTATAAGGTTATCGAGCTGGACTAAATTCTCGCTGATGCCCTCTTCACTCACGGTTTTAATTTGACGGGCGCAGCCGGTCCTTTAAAGATACTGCCGCCGAAGGTTGTAGCATAAATTATATCCTCATTATCGGGAACAAAGGTCACTCGCTGGATTCTATTGAACGGCAGCTCCATAAAGCCCTCCCACTTCTTCCCGTTGTCTATGCTGAGCCACAGCGCCGAATCGTTTGGTGCGCTCCAGTCTCCGAGCGTCATATAAATCCACCCGGGGCGCGATGGGTGCAGGTAAGCCCCGAAGTGCTGTCTGCCTTTGCGTGCGATTTTATTCCAGTTCAGACCCCCGTCGGTCGTCCGCCATAGGCCGCCCTGTTCATTTTCGGCATCGGCTGCACCGATGTAAATAATCTTGCTGTCGGCCGGGTCAACTGTGAAGTCTCTCGCCCACAGCAGTGTGTCGTTGATTTGCGTCCAGTTTTCGCCACTGTCATTTGATATATACAGTCCGGCCCCTTTGGTCTCGAAAGAGCCCTTGTTCCTGTAGTACATACCGGTTACAAGGCAAAAGACAGTTCCGTCTTTGTGCACCTGCACGCGGTAGGCCCGCATATTGTTCGCAGAACCAAGCCCATTGCTCTTTTTGACCCAGTTGAGCCCGTCATCGGTTGATTTATAAACACCGTGCCCGAAGATTGCCGTATATAGTGTTCGCTTGTCCGCCGGGCTTGACGGGTCCACAACCACCGAGCAGCACGGCGCTTCCGGCAGCCCCTTGTTGGACTTTGTCCAGGTTGCCCCGAAATCCCGGCTTACACCTACCCCGCCGGGATAGTCGGGTCTGTGCCTTCCTAATATCACGTTGGCGTTGGGAATGTCGTGTGTGCCGGAAAATGCCCCCCATATCTTGCCCGGTATTTCCGGGTCGAAAGCCATTTCATAACAGGTGTTGCGCCACCTCGTATCGGGAATCTCTACATATCCGCACTTCCACGTTTTGTCGCCGTCCAGCGAACGCGCAAGCCCTGTATCGGTATAGGCAATATAGTGGCGGTTATGCTCAAAGGGGTCGATATAGTAGTGCCATGTGGAGGTAACCACCAGCCCCGTATTGATAAAGTCCTTCGGCGGCTTGCCTGAACCCGAAACCGGCCGGGTCTGGCCGTTAAACCAGCTTTCGCCGCCGTTGTGTGTAATATAGCACATTTCATTGTCAGTTTGCATTATCCGGTTCGGCTCCGAAGGCGCTATCGCCGTCCCGTGCGGCGCTCCCTGCCACGCCACACCAAGGTAAGCGGTAAGATAATTGTGTTCGACGTTATACTTGTCCCCGAAGCGCGGGTCTTGGTAAAAGACAGCCGACCAGCTTTCGCCGGCATTTGTGCTGCGATATACTGTAGCGTGATGTGGTGGAAAAATACCCGTACCGCTGTTGTAAGTATAGACTGTACGAGGTTCGACATTCGTAGTCAGAATGTCCCGATATTGTGCGATATTACCCTGTGCCCATTGGTCGTAGGCCTTTGTATCCTTGTTTAGCCCCGCCCCCATAGCCTCTGTCCAGCTTTCGCCGCGGTCGGTGGACTTGTAAATACCCCCTTTGAACCCGTCGATATCCCTGCTTTGTATAGAGCAGTAAAGAATAACCATCTTGCTTTTTGCATTTGACCCGCCCGCAAAAGCCTGTATCCGGCTCCAGGGCAGCCCATCGATTTTTTTCATCCAGTTGAGACCCCCATCATCGCTTCGCCAGAGGCCGTTAATTGTAGCGGCAAAGCAGACCCTTTTGGATACGGGGCTGGTCATATCGAAATGAAAGCCCAGTACCGTTCCGCTCGGCCCGTCGACGGTGTTCCAGTTGTGCCCTCCGTCCTCGCTGCGCCTGACACCGCCCCCGGCGCCCACAAGCATCAGTCTCGGTTCTTCAGGGTCGATTGCGATTTGACCTTCCAGCCGCGAACCGATTCCGGCAAACTGCTGCCAGGTTTTGCCCCGGTCGTGTGTAACTCTAATGCTCGTGCCGGCTGCGGCGAAGATTGTGTTGATATCTTTAGGATGAAACCCAGCCTGGCAGCCTTTATAGGAGCCTAATTGCGAGTGGTGAATCATCTTCCAGTTGTAACCGCCGTCGTGCGAGAGGTATGCACCGCCCATATCACAGTTGACCATCATCAAATCCGGGTCAATGGGGCTGATAGCGGGATTGTACATCGCACCACCCCCGGATAGACCAATCGATTCCCACCCGCCCTCGGGGCTGGAATTTAATCCTGAAGCGGCATAACAGCTCGATACCGTTAAGACCGCCGAAACTATCAGAAACATTGCTAAAGCTAAAGCAGTTTGCTTCTTCATTTTCTTTCCTCCTGTCGGTCTTCAAACTTCATAATAAGCTCAACAGTATACAGCGAGTCAGTTTTCAAATCGTTGATAAAAGATATCTTGCGTGATATCACTGAGCTTTTTTGGTTACCGTAGAAAACAATGCTATCACAGCGTAAACCAGCTTGACCGCAAAGTCAACTTATTTTAAACTTCTAAAAAAGAGCGTTTTGTTGTATACTCTGCGGATAAATCCGGGTGCTTAGCTCTTTGCAAAGTTTTTGATAGTTATACCCTTTGACTGCAAGGAAACAATAAAATATGAGTTTTAAAAAGATACCGGCACTAAAGATAGGGAATTGGCAAACTGATATACCTATTGTCCAGGGAGGCATGGGAGTCGGAATCTCACTATCAGGT
>CAZTKW010000134.1:0-7765 GCA_964614315.1 uncultured Pirellulales bacterium | reverse complement strand
TGGCGAAACAATGTCAGCGGGATCTAGTTGAATCTGTGGTTGTGTCGGTTCGCTTGAAGTTGGCTTTGGTGTTGCTGGTTTTGGCGGTGGTTTAAAGACAATCTTTTGCTTATAATCATCCATTGTTTCAAGACGCCGCTTTGCCTGTTCGACGGCAACGGTACCTTCGAAATCGGAGTTAGCTGTGATGTCGAGATAGACTTGTTTTGCTTTTTCGAAGTTGCCGATTTCCTCCTCACACAATCCCAGACCTAATGTAGCTGTTGCCATAAACGAAGGATTGGACGACGATTTTTCAATTGCTTTGGTGTAACAGGCCTTTGCCTGCTTTATACGTTCTTCCGTATCTCTACTGCTGACGGTCCCGGGACGGTAATGTAACTCCATTCGCAGGGCTTCGGCCTGTTTAATAAGCGCCAGTGCAGCCATCTGGTTGTCCTTTTCGTTTTCGCCAATGACCTGAAGATTTTTAGCGGTATCCAGTAGCGTGTATGAAGTGTCTACTCCCTGGGCCTGGGCCTGGATGATTTGCGTTTTTTGATTTGATACCCGAGAGACTTGTTTTGTTAGTTCGATTTCTCTTTGAACCAATACCACGTTTTTCTTACGCCAGTTATAGATATATAAACCTGCAACCACAACAACAAGTACTGCCACGTAGATAATCGATTTGAGATTTCTCTTTGCCCATTGGGGGAATTCCGTTATCCATTCAGCCAGTTCGTTGGTTTTCAGTTCATGACGATGTTCAGCTTTCATTTCTTTCTCCGTCAAAATATCATATTGTATTAATAAACGACCGATGGTATTTTAGCAAAGATTCTTTTACCTTGCAAAGGCTTTGTTCAGCAAATAAAATAACCGCTAATCGCTGCATATAGGCAATAGCAATCACTGAAATACGAATCGAAAGGCTATAAATGTTCGTAAAAGAGGCAAAACGCAAAAATTTTAACTTGTTATTATTAGCTTCGTCTTTTTTGCTGTTTTCGGACGTTTCTCTTTGTTGGTCTTTTGAACAGCTTGATAAGACCAAGTATATCACCATCGACCAGATTCAGCCTGGGATGGAGGCTTATTGCCTCACGTGTTTTAAGGGCACAGAGATTGAAAAATTCGGTCTGGAAGTCCTGGATGTAGTGCGCGATTTGAGTCCCGGCAAAAGCGCTATTTTGGTCCAGGGTACCGATGAGCGTTTTATTCATTCCGGACCGGTTGGCGGCTGCAGCGGTTCGCCGGTTTATATTGATGGCCGACTGGCAGGAGCACTGGCTTTTGGCTGGACTTACAGCAAAGACCCGCTTTACGGCGTAACGCCGATTGAAGAGATGCTACAGGCAGGCAAGGGGGTTTATTCCGAACAAACCGCACAACAAATGGGATTTGCATTTGATTATTCAGCTCCGATTGATTTTGCTGAGATTGACAAAGAAATTAATAGTTCCCTACTCTCGAGAAAAAAGAATTTTTTAAATGGACCTTCCCCTTTGCCCTGTCCCTTAATAGTCTCCGGCCTTCCGAGAGGAGTTTGTGAGCAGTTAAATTCTGTAGTTGAACCTTTCGGGCTAATGGCCGTTGCCGGCATGTCCAGTGGTTCAGATAGCGTCCAGGCCGAGGATGTGCAGCTAACACCTGGAGCTTCTCTTGCAGTTCCATTGCTGACTGGTGATATAACAATGACCACAATCGGGACGGTGACCGAAGTCATCGGCGACAAAGTGTATGGCTTCGGGCATAGTTTTCTCGGCTACGGCGCGGTTGATTTACCTATGGCTACTGCCAAAGTTCACACCGTCGTTTCAAGCATAGTTCGTTCTTTCAAATTTGCCAGACCACTTAAAACAGTCGGTGCCTTAAGAACTGATGAATCATCGGCTATCCTCGGGCAGCTCGGTGCAGAGGCCAGGATGATACCGCTAACGATAAAGGTAGACCGTTATAATGATACGGAGAAGCGACTGTATAACTGCCGTGTTGTTGATAATCGTCTGCTTACTGTGACGATAGTTCGCGCCGCCGTAACCGGAGCGGCCCTTATGCTCGGAGATTTGCCGCCCGACCATACGATTGAGTATAAAGTGGCGGTCGAAATTGAAGACTCAGAACCGATTACTTTTGAAAATGTCTCAACCAACTTTAACGTCAGAGAATTGGTAATCGAAAGCCTCAGTACGGTTGCCCTGATTATGAATAATCCATACAGAAAAGTTGCTATAAAATCGATGGAGTTTGATATCCGCATATTGCCTAAAGACGTCATTTCTCATATATGGTCGGTTGATTTATCTGATATGAAGGTAAAAGCCGGCCAGGCAATAGACATTTCCGTAATTCTCGAATCTGTTATGGCCGGCAAAAAAAAATATCGGTACAATCTGGAGATACCCCACGATTTGACACCCGGCAAGTATGAATTGATTGTTTCCGGTGTATTCGGCTATCAGGATTTTCTTAGAAAAGCTGCACGTTATAAATTTGTTTATTATAACCTCCCAACTCTCGTTGAGTCGTTGAACAATCTTTTACGTATCAGCAGAGATAAGCTTTATTGTATTTTGGTGTTGCCACCCGGCGGTGTTGCCCTTGCCAAGGCCCAGCTTCCCGATTTGCCTCCCACGAAGGCGTTAATCCTGCAAGACGCGAAAAGGACACTTAAACCGAAGCCATACTCGCATTGGCTCGAGAAAAGTTTTCAAACCAACACAATTGTTGTCGATAAGCAGACTATGAACATAATAGTGGAAAAATGATATATCATATTGCGTCCGACGAAAGGAGTATCTATGAGACAAGACAAAAGGCTAAACTTCTTACTTTTGTTTTTTTTCGTCCTACTTTTAAATTCAGCTTCTTTGGCTGTTAACAGTAAAATTACACGCCACAGCAGCAGTGTCGATTTTCTCAAAGGTGAAATCAATGATATTGTGGTCAGTTCGGAAGGAACTATTCAGCTCGGCCGGGCGGCCGAGACGATGGTCAAGGCCTTTGAAGATGTCTGGTCCATAAACAGCATTGTAGTAAGTGGCGAAACGGTTTTTGTCGGCACAAGTCCCAACGGCGGTATTTATAAATATAGTCTTGGCAAACTGACAAAAATTTATCCCACTGATTCAGATAAGGGGGAAAGTGAAAAAAAGAATAAAGAACAGAAAGTAGCAGACGCCGCTGCTGATTCGAATATGGTTGATACCGACCAGTACCTGTCGAACGAGCATATCTTCACGATGGCAACCGATGTGACCGGCAGGCTTTTGGCGGGCATAAGCGGTGATAAATGCCGACTGATGCGCTTTAAGGCAGGGCCCGATACAATAGCAGAGACAATTTTTGAGCCAAACGACGTCAAATATATCTTTGCAATAGCTATTGGTGATGATGGCGATATTTATTTGGGCACCGGGCCGGAAGGCAAAGTCTACAGACTCGATTCTTTCGGCAAAAATCCACAGCTTATCTATGACAGTCGGGATAAAAATATACTTTCGTTAGCCATTGGAGAAGATGGCTTTGTCTATGCTGGAAGTGACAGCAGAGGCCTTGTATATAAGATAAATCCGCGCACGAAAACCGCAACGGTTCTGTACGACAGCAATGAGCAGGAGATTACAGCGTTATTATTCGCTGAAGACGGCGATTTATATGCGTCGGCAACGTCGGCTAAAATTGTAGCAACTCAGACTAAATTTGCTTCGCAACTGCCTTCGGAGGGTCGGCCGGAAACCGAAACAGAAGAAGAAGAAGAAGAAGAAGAAGAAAACACCGCTGAAGGAAAAAGTGGCTTGAAACTTAATATTCCAAATACGCAAAAAGGAACAGACAAAAAGACCTCTGTTGCTAAACCGGTAGGCCGTAAACCTGCCAAACCGGGTCAAAACAGTTATATATATAAAATAACCAGCGGCGGTTTTGTAACCGATGTTTTTAGCGAAAGGGCGATTTTCTTTTGTCTGGCCGAACAGAATAAGACCCTGATTTTAGGGACTGGAAATAACGCCCAACTTTTCACAATAGACCCCGCTGCTGAAGAGAACAAGATAGTTTATGAGGACCAGGAGGCATCACAGATAACAGCAGCAGTTGCCGCCGGAGGGGATATTTATCTTGGGACGGCCAATCCTGCAAAGCTGATAAAATTAGCTAAGACCTTTGCTATCGAAGGAACGTACACTTCTGACCTTATCGATGCGTCTCAGCCGGCCAAATGGGGCAAACTGCAAATCGAAGCCGACATTCCCGAAGGTTGCAGGGTTCGAATGGCTTCTCGCAGCGGTAATGTCAAGGACGTAAATGACCCGACTTTTTCAGACTGGACCGAGTTGAGAGATATGACAGGGCCGATACAACTGCGCTGTCCGGCTGGTAGATTCTGCCAGTATAAACTTATGCTGCTTAGCGAAAATGGCGGCGAAACCCCCGTTATAAGAGAGGTTGCCGTTGCTGATACCATCCCGAATCTTGCACCTAAAGTCGAATCCGTCAGTGTAGAGAGAATCGGGGCAACCGGTAAAGAAGGAGTATTCAAGATTGCTTATAAGGCAACAGACAACAATAACGACAAACTCATTTATAAAATAGATTTTAGAAAAATTCCAAGAACCAACTGGATTGAGCTAAAAGACGATATCGAAGCTGACAACTTTGAGTGGGAAGGCAAAACCGTTGAAGACGGTCGATACGAGGTGAGGGTAACTGCAAGCGATGAAAGGGATAATACTACCGCAACTAAATTAACGGGTGTTAGAATAAGTGAGCCGATAGTAGTTGATAATACCGCCCCTGTACTTAAAGACGAGTCAGTTGAAAATGCTGACAAGCAGTCCGTTAGAATCACATTCAAAGCTATTGATAAATTGAGCGCTATCGATAAGGCAAATTATACTGTTGACAGCAACGCCGATTGGATAGCTTCCCTGCCGGACGATTTGGTCTATGATACCACCGAAGAAAATTTCACTATTACGATAAATAAACTGGAAAAAGGCGACCATATAGTATCGGTCAAAGTTAGTGATGCGGTCGGTAATACAGCGTATAAAACTTTTGAAGTTAGCTTAAATTGAATAGCCGTCGGATAATACTATTCAATCGGTGATTATTTCTTAGCTCTGACATTCGTCAGTTTCTTTTGCTTTGCAAGCCAGCTTAAAGCTGCTTCAAAGATAATCTCATGGCCGCCGTCAAAAATCGTAATCCTTGCATTTCCCGATTTTTTCCTGAACAAGACTCTCTTATCTCCATAGGTGGGATCGGTCACCTGTTTCTTCAAGTGTGGTGGCACTTCAGCCTTCTCAACAAAGTACTGGATATCTTTCTCACAAATACGGTCATCCTTCGAAGCTGCGAGATTAAACGCCCTCAACGAATGGCTGACAGCAACGCTGCCGGTATGGCCATCCTTGATACCTGTATTTATATCAAGTGGTAAATTCAAATTGCCGCTTAAATAAGTAATCGGAGATCTGCTTTTGTATTCAAAATCAACCGCAAAGCTCGTCCCCGGCGCACCGCCGCAGGATTTGAAAATATCGTCGGCATAACCTCTGTCGGCTTTTTTGCATTCGAAGTACCATGCCTTTAAGTCGCTGATAGGTACCCAGGCTGACACACCTGCCCATATATCAGTGGCTCTGCCAGCCATCAGCAGCGCTGAATACCCTCCGCCTGAACACCCAACCAGGTATATGCGCTGCGAATCCACATCTGCTTTTTCGACAGCGTAATCTACCGCGCTGAGAATATCTTTAACTGTCTTGTCTGAGCCGGTGGCTTCCGGCCGCTTATTAGCACCACGAAAATCAGGATGTATAAAAACCCATTTATTTTCAATACACCATTCGGCATACGGAACGGACATCTCCTGGGTATAATCTCCCGACCATGTGTGCAAAGCAACCAGTAAAGGCACTTTTTTTTCAATCGGCGGTTTGTAAAAAAGAGCCGGCTGAACAGTAGAATCAGCCGAGCTGATGTATTCAATTTGCCTGACTTGTGCCGGCCAGTTCTGCAAATTCGCCCCGCAACATTTATCTCCGACAAAAGCACAAAACAGCATTGTTACTGCAACCATATAGATACGCATTTTCTTATACATTACCTTCATTTGGTTTTTTCCTGATGGATTACTTGAGTTTTAAGTGTTCGGCGCATAAGTTGGCAATAGCGATATAATCTTCGGTGCTGAGTGTTTCAGGTCGATTATGCGGGTCAACTGAACATAGTTCAAAAATCTGGGGCCAGTTTTTAATTTCTGCCAGCCTCCCTTGGGACAGTTTTGTGCAGGCGTTCAGCATCTTTCGGCGATAGCCCATAAAAAGATTTACTACCTCTCTGAAAAGCTCCATACTGTAAATTCGGGTGGCCTTTTCTTTACTGCGGATAAAGCTTACCATTGCTGAATCAACCTGCGGCTGAGGCCAGAAAACCGTTGGCTTTAGAATCCTTTCCGTTTTTACTTCGCCGGTCGCATCTAAAAGAATACTCAGGATGCCGTAATTTTTACCGCCCGGCGAAGCAGTCATTCGCTGTGCCACTTCCCTTTGAATAGTAATATACATAGCATCGGCTGTGGTCGGGCCGGCAGCCAGGCTCATCATTACAGGAGCAGCGACGCTGTAGGGCAGATTTGAAACGAGCAAAAACCGTCCGCAATATTCTTTACAGGCCTGCTCAATCGCACCGATGATTCTATGATTGATAGTATTTTTGCTCTCTAAAACATCGGAGTTGATGACTTCAACATTTTCCCGCTTGGCCAGTTGTCTTTTTGTTATTTTGGCTAAGGTTGTGTCAATCTCAACGGCTATTACCTTGCCTGCTTTCTCAGCCAGTTCTTCGGTCAGTGAGCCGGTCCCGCACCCTGTTTCAAGCACAATGTCATTACAGGTGATATTAGCTGAAGCCACGAGAAGTTCCATAAGGTTAAGGTCTATTAGAAAGTTCTGCCCGAGCCGTTTGTTTACTGAAACACCCGCTGAAGAAAGTAACTGTTGAATTTGCTGTTTACTTTGCATAACTATTAGTTGTCCATTACGTGGGCAAGCTGGTAAGCCTTTTTCATTTCCGCCATTCTGATAGCTGTGATTATTGCAGCCTTCATACCGGTTGCACTGGCAATGTTTTGCCCGGAGATATCAAAGGCCGTTCCATGGGCCGGTGATGTCCTTATTATTGGTATGCCAATGGTCACATTAACCGCACTGTCGAAAGCAAGCAGTTTTACAGGAATCAGGCCCTGGTCGTGATACATAGCCACTATACCGTCGAATTGACCTTGCACAGCCTGCAAAAAGAGTGTGTCGGCTGGAAAAGGACCGGAGCAGTTTATCCCCTGTTCCTGTGCCAGTAATAGCGCCGGTGTGATTATCCGTCGCTCTTCATCGCCGAACTGTCCGTCCTCGCTGGCGTGCGGATTCAGAGCGGCAACGCCTATCCGTGGATTTGCGATATCAAAGTACTCTTTCAATGCATCGTTTAATAAATCTATCGGCTCAAATACACAGCCGATTGTGAACTTATGCCGGAGTTCGAAAAGCGCTTCATGGATGGTCGCCAATGCCAGCTTCAGAGGTCCTGAGATGAACATCATTGCTTTTCGTGGTGATTTACACCGGTCAGCTAACATCTCTGTATGGCCGGGCCATTTGGAACCCGCCAGCTTCCAACTGCTCTTGTTTATCGGTGCCGTTACCACCGCGTCTATAATGCCCGCCTTGGCTGCATCAATAGCATCCAGACAAAACTTTATTGATGCCTCACCGGAAATTTT
>CAZTKW010000133.1:4395-7921 GCA_964614315.1 uncultured Pirellulales bacterium | reverse complement strand
ACTCCGGGAAAATTTGACCTCGTCAGCTCTTTTAAAGTTCCATTGGGAAAAGGGAAAAATTGGGCGCATCCGGTAATCTGTGACGGCAGACTATATATCCGCCATGGTGATGCTTTGATGGCTTATGATATAAAAGCAAAATAAATAAAAAAGAGTGGTGGTGTATGTCAAAAAAAGCAAAAGTTCTTTTCTGCAACTGTGGATATTCAAATATTATCGATAGCAATCTCAAAGCTCAGGTGCTAAATGCACTTGCCGAGGCAGGGGTCGATTTTGAACCGGTGCAGGATTTATGTGAAATGGCAGCTGGAAAAAATCCGAAACTGAAATGCTGGGCGCAGGCAGAGTCAATCAAAATTGTCGCTTGTTACAGCCGGGCGGTCAAATGGTTATTTAATGCAGCCGATGCTCCGCTTGACCCGGACAAAACCCAGTTCCATAATATGAGAATTTGTACTTCCGAAGAAATCATCTTGTCGTTGCTCGGAGAAAAACCTACCGTCAATAATAAACAGGGATTCCAGTTAGAGGAAAAAGGCGACTGGATACCGTGGTTTCCGGTTATCGACTATGACCGATGTAAAAACTGCATGCAGTGTATGAACTTTTGTCTCTTTGGTGTTTACGGGCTTTCAGAGAACGAGCTGGTTCAGGTAATCAACCCTGCCGGGTGCAAGACAAACTGTCCCGCCTGTGCCAGAATGTGCCCGCAAACAGCCATAATCTTTCCCAAATACACCGAATCCCCAATCAATGGTGATACCGTCGATGATAACAACGCAGAGTCACAAAAGCCTCATTTAGATATAACAAAGCTCAGCCACAATGACATTCATGAAATGATTCGACGGCGCAGCAAAGGCAAAAAGCGATTTGCAAAAAATAAGACCGACCACAAACAAGTAGATGAAATCAAACTGCAGGAACAGCTCGGTATCCCCTCGAATGTCTTGGCATCTTTGACTTTGGAAGAACTTGGCCATCTGAAAAAAGGTTCCGGAGAGGAAAAAGTATGAGCGAGACAAAAGATGGCCCGAAGGTCGTACTCGTGGCCGACAGAACACTCAGCGCAAAATATAAAACACTCTTTGAAGGTATCTTTGCAACCATGCAGACTACGCAGGTCCCCGAAATCGCGATGAGAAGGTTTGTATCACCTGCCGCTGATGCAGATGGCTCTGGTCGAGCGAAAACTGCCCCTCTCGGTTTACGTCGTCTCGAATCGGCACTTCTGAAATTTACTGACCTCCGGGAGAAAGACGTTGTCTGTACAACTCCGGAAGCTCTGCCGAGTTTATTGGGGCCGTGGGTAAAAGTAGTAGGCTTTAGCTCAAGCGACCCTCTTGGTAAAGGAATGAGTAATACCACAACCGCTAATTTCTGGAAGGGCGAACTTTACACCAGCTTTTGGACAAGGCAAATGCTTCAGGTAATTCTCGATGCCAGGAAAAAATATGATTTTAAGGTTATTGCCGGTGGCGCAGGGGCCTGGCAGTTGAAACTTCACAATGATAAAATCGCAAAAGAGTGTATTGATGTGGTTTTTGAAGGTTACTTTGAAGATTCGGGCCCAAAACTTTTTTCCGATATTGTCAACGACCGACCAACGAAAAACTATTTCTGTGATAAAAAAACCTCTACCGAAAAGGCCCAGCCTCTAAAGGGAGCATCTATGCTCGGAATTATAGAACTTTCCAGAGGTTGCGGCAGAGGGTGTAAATTTTGTACTATGGCCGGTAAAAAAATGGAACATCTTCCCCCGGATACAATAATAGCCGATTTGGAGACAAACATTGCAAACAACATAACAGCCGTTGTAAGTGGCAGTGAAGATTTCTTCAGATATGGTTCCGCCGGACTAAAACCCGATTTTGATAAACTCCAAAATCTGCTGCGACAGATGAGGCAGGTCAAAAACTTGTCCTTTATGCAGATAGACCACGCAAATATTACAAGCGTCATGCAGTTGACCGAAGAGCAGTTAAGAGAAATACGAAAGCTGCTCACCTGGAATAAAAAAACCGATTATCTCTGGGTAAATATGGGCGTCGAAAGCGCAAATGGCAACCTGGTGGCTGCTAACTGTCCGGGCAAGATTTCGCCATTTCGCCCTGAAGATTGGCAGGACTTAGTACGTCAAACTGCTGAATTAATGACAAGAACAGGCTTTTTTTCTGTGTTCAGTGTTATTCTTGGCCTGCCGGGCGAAACACCTGACGATATCTCCAAAACCCTTGAACTTGTCAAATATCTTGGCACAAAAAAGGCTGTTATCTTCCCTATATTCTATGAGCCTTTGTCACTTGACCAGCCCCGTTTTTCCCTCGATAATATGAAGAGTTACCACCTGGAATTATACAGGACTTGTTACGAGATAAACTTTAAAATGGTGCCCCGGTTATTCTGGGACAACCAGAGGGCCGGTGGTGTCTCTTGGACAAAACGGGCATTAATGCAGTTGCTGGGTAAAAGAGAAATGGCCACCTGGCGTCGAACATTCGACAGAATACAAAAACAATTGAATGATTAAAACTTTGCCCTTAAGAACAGGAATTAGAAAATGCCGACAGATTTTACTGCAAAAACCAGAAATTACAGACAACCGCAGGAAAATATCCCCAGGACAAAGCAACTCCGTGATAAATTAAATCAACTCGCTGAAGAATATGTTCACCAACAAAGACTTATTGGCCCTTTATCAATGATTGAATTAAGAAAACATTGTGAAAATATAATTAACTCTACTGATATGAAAGACGAACATCTCGACTTTTTAGCTGTTCTTGTAAATAACCGCATATGGCGGAAAGCCGTTGCCTGTATCCCATACAACAAACGTTTGCTGCTTTTGCCGAAATGTCTGCGTGATAATGAAAACTGCCTGGCCGCCGTCGACCAGTTAGGACTTCTTTGCGAAAATTGCGGCGGATGTCTTATCGGGGATATAAAATCACAGGCAGAGGAACTCGGATATACTGTTCTCATCGCTGAGGGTTCGCCAATTGTAATGTCGCTTATTGAAACTGGAAAAATCGAGGCCGTTGTTGGTGTAAGTTGCCTTAATGTACTGGAAAAAACTTTTCCTTATATGGAAGCCGGTGCAGTCCCCGGCATAGCTATTCCATTATTGTACGATGGTTGTGTTGATACGAACCTGGATGTTGATTGGCTGCTTGACGCTATATATGAAAACAGCACAGGCAATGGATACAGGCTTGACCTGAAGGACTTGCGTGACAGGGTAAATAAACTTTTTACAATTCCTTCTCTCAAAACTTGTTTAAATCTTGACGACAGCCTGACTGAAAAACTCGCATTGGACTGGATAAGTACCTCCGGCAAAAGATGGCGTCCTTTTATTGCCGTATGTGCCCACTATGCAATGGTATCCGAAACCGATAAGACTCTGTCCGATGACCTTTGTAAAATTGCCGTTGCTGTCGAATGTTTTCATAAGGCCTCTTTAATACACGACGACATAGAAGATGGCGACCTTTTGAGATATGGCCGAAAAACCCTCCATGCC
>CAZTKW010000133.1:0-4385 GCA_964614315.1 uncultured Pirellulales bacterium | reverse complement strand
CCAATTGCCCTCAATGTGGGTGATTTTCTCCTTGGGGAAGGTTACCGTCTTTTATCACAGTTAAAAATAAACCAAAACCGGAAAGCTAAAATATTGCAGGTCGCTGCACTCGGACACAGAGAACTCTGTCTCGGACAGGGAAAGGAACTCGACTGGTTCCGTAATCCCAAACCTTTATCTGTTAAACAGGTCATCGACATCTTCAAAAAAAAGACCTCGCCCGCTTTTGAAGTAGCGTTAAAGCTGGGCGTATTATCAGCGAAAAATTCCTCCCAATTAGATAATCTCCTGGAAGAATACTCAAAAGCCCTCGGTATCGCATATCAGATTAAAGATGATATTAATGATTTCGATGCCATCACAAATCCTGACTCTAATGCTCTAAATCGCCCGTCTCTGTTATTTGCCATCGCCTGGGAGCAGGCAAAACAGAATGACCGGGAATTCCTTGAATCTTTTTTGAAAATACCTGCTGCCTCTGAGGCTTCAAGGCAGTCTGTTTCTGAAATAATGAGTAGGCTCGGAGTAAAAAAGCTCGCACTGAACTTGTTGGAGTTTTATAAACACCGCGCAATATCCTCTCTTGAACCTTTGGATAATGTTGCCTTTAAAGGCCTGCTGCGAAGAATTATCAGCAAAATATTCGACGAAATCGATATCATGGGTTGTTGCAATGACTATAAGGCTTCAAATGCGTAGAGCCGTTAGTCGTTCTAAAACGGCACTTAAAGATTCTACCCCCTTGGTTGTCGATTTCCTGACAGCAGGCATTAATCCGGATGGTGGTTTCAAAGGACGAGATGATAAGAGCGATTTGTACTATACTGTCTTTGGCCTTGAAGCTTTGATTGCTTTAGGCGGTTCTTTCCCCGTAGACCGTACCGCTGATTTCCTTCAGAAATTCATAAAACTCAATGACCTGGACCTGATTCATCTGGCCGCTCTTATACGCTGTTATGCCAACCTCTCGGACAACAGTCTTGAAAAAAGTCTGCGCAGCAGATTTATAAAAAACATTGAAAAATTCCGCTGTAAGGATGGGGGGTATGCTAATAAAAAGAATCTTGATAATGGCACGATATACGGCTGCTTTTTTGCCTTGGCCGCCTACCAGGATTTACAGATGGATATGCCGGATTATACAAAAGTCATAGAATGCATTCAGTCCTTATCTACTCCTGAAGGTGCTTTTACAAACAATCAAAAAATTCAAGCCGGTTCAACCAATGCAACCGCAGCCGCTATGATGGTTTTACATCACCTGAATCAGCCGGTAGATAAAAAAACTGCGGACTGGTTATTAACTCAATGCACTTCAAGCGGCGGGTTTCTTGCAATGCCAGCCGCCCCGATACCTGATTTACTGTCAACGGCTACTGCTTTGCATGCACTGGTGACTACAGGATTCGAAATTGATGCTGTAAAAGACAGATGCCTTGATTTTATTGACGGCCTATGGTGCAGCAAAGGCGCTTTTTATGGTAATTGTACAGATACTACCCTCGATTGCGAATACACGTATTACGGCTTACTGGCTCTCGGAAATCTCCGGTGATAACTATGCATCTTGACAAAGACATTTTGAAAAAAAGCCTTGAAAAGCAGATAAAACATTTGCTTGATTCCAGAATCCCTGAAGGTTGCTGGCAGGGTCGTCTGTCAAGCAGTGCTCTTTCTACAGCTACGGCGGTTTTCGCTCTGGGTATAATTGACAAAAAAAAATACCAGCCGCAAATTCAAAGAGGACTTAACTGGCTTTGTAAAAACTCAAATACCGATGGTGGCTGGGGTGACACGCCCCAGAGCCTTAGCAACATCAGCACAACAATGCTGTGCTGGTCGGCTTTTGTTGTTGCCGAGAACTCAGTCCAATATGAAAAAACAGTAGCCAACACAGAAAAATGGCTCATAAAAAATGCAGGCAGCCTCCAATCTGAACATCTGCTGAAAGCTGTAAATGTAAAGTATGGCAAAGACAGGTCTTTCTCATCCCCGATTCTGACAATGTGCGCTCTGGCGGGCAGATTAAATAGCTCTCAAAATATATGGAAATCCATCGCTCCACTGCCTTTTGAACTTGCTGTTATGCCGCACAGGTTCTATAAATCTCTTGGATTGCAGGTGGTGAGTTATGCATTACCTGCATTAATAGCTGTTGGACAGCTTCATTTCCTCCGCCGAAAACCTCTAAATCCCCTTACCGGTTTTATTAGATATTTGTCTCTGGACAAAACCTCTAACATCTTGACAAATATCCAGCCGGAAAATGGCGGTTTCCTCGAAGCTGTTCCCTTAACCAGTTTTGTTATTATGACTCTTGCTGCCGCAGGAAAAAAAGATAGCGTCGTTGTAAAAAAGGGCCTCCGCTTCCTCCTGGATTCCGTGAGAAAAGATGGAAGCTGGCCCATCGATACAAATCTGGCTACATGGGTCACAACTTTATCTATTAATGCTCTTGCGGCAAATCCTGATTTTAAGAATATTCTGTCTCTTGACGACCGCAAAAACCTGCAGCAATGGCTGCTTTCCCAGCAGCATCGACAGCTCCACCCTTATACTAACGCTGCCCCGGGTGGTTGGGCATGGACAAACTCCCCCGGCGCTGTTCCTGATGCCGACGATACCGCAGGTGCTCTGCTTGCGCTTCACAATCTCCACCTCGTAAATGAAACTGTCCTGCAAGCTGTTAACGCCGCAATTAAATGGCTTCTGGACTTACAAAACAAGGACGGCGGGATACCGACTTTTTGTAGGGGTTGGAATAAGCTGCCCTTTGACCGAAGCTCGCCTGATATCACCGCCCACACAATTGCCGCTTTGGCTCTATGGTTGGATAAGCTTTCTACACCTATGAAAAAAAAGGCGCATCATGCTCTTTACCAGGCCCTCGATTACCTCGCTCGAAAGCAAAATGCCGATGGCGCCTGGTACCCTCTATGGTTTGGAAATCAACTCGCACCACAACAGCAAAATCCTCTTTACGGAACAGCTAAAGTCCTCACCAGCCTGTCCCTATTGTTTTCGCAACTGAATTTTGAATATGTCCCAATGGTACAAAAAGCTGTTTCCTGGCTATTGTTCGTCCAGGACTCTAATGGCGGCTGGGGAGCGGAAAAATCGATTACTCCCTCTATTGAAGAGACCGCATTGGCCGTGGATGCCCTCGCATCTCTTATAAATCAGTGGCCTGCAGTTCGAGAAGACTCCATGGCATATCTGCCTCTTGAAAAAATACGCTCACAGGCATTAAAAGGTGCTTCATGGCTTATAGAAAACAATAAGAATGATGCATTTCTCCCTTCACCTATTGGTTTATATTTTGCCAGACTATGGTATTCTGAAAAATTATATCCTTATATTTTCACTGTATCTGCTTTGTCAAAAGTCCAATGTATACGCCTTCAGCAAAAATGAAAAATAACAGGATGCATTTACATAGGTTGACGCTCTGTTAATCTGCTGATACAATATTTTGTGGCACAGGTGCAGAAAATGGGAAAAATGAATTATATTAGGAAATATTTCTGGTCATTGTTGCTGGGCATATCGGTTCTGTTCGGACTTTGGACAGCTACCCTTTATAGTTACCTGCTTTTTCATAGTATTGCTGAGATATTCAGTATTGTCGTGGCCTGTGGAATTTTTCTGCTGGCCTGGAACTCTCGTAGTTTAGTAAAAAATAGTTATATTCTTTTTATAGGAATCGCATATCTGTTTGTTGCCGTCCTGGATCTGATTCACACACTTGCCTACGAAGGGATGGGAGTCTTCCATGGATATGATGCCAATTTATCTACTCAATTGTGGCTTTCAGCTCGGTATTTTGAGAGCGTTTCGCTGTTAGCGGCTCCTTTTTTGATTAAACGAAGACTGAAAGTAAAGTTTGTATTTATTGCCTACACTTTAGTTACAATGCTTATGTTGACTTCTATTTTCTATTGGCGCATTTTCCCTGTATGTTTTGTTGAAGGAGTTGGCTTAACGGTTTTCAAGAAGGTCAGTGAGTACATTGTCTGTTTTATACTGTTTGCCTCAGTTGTGATGCTGCTTAGAAAACATAGCGAGTTTGAACCGGGTATTTTACAATTATTGATTGCGTCTATAACAGTAACAATAGCTTCGGAATTGGCCTTTACACTTTACATTGATGTCACAGGCTTTTTTAATTTAACAGGGCACTATCTCAAAATCATTTCGTTCTATCTTATATACAAAGCCATTATTGAAACCGGTTTTAAAAAACCCCTTACTTTGCTTTTAAGGGATCTTGAGCAGAGTGAAAACCGGCTTCGAGCGGCTGTTGAAAGTCTGCCGTTCGACTTCTTTCTTATTAAGAAAGACGGACGTTATGCTATGCAGAACGCCATCTGTAGGCGGCATTGGGG
>CAZTKW010000132.1:0-7938 GCA_964614315.1 uncultured Pirellulales bacterium | reverse complement strand
TAAAAATCAGAGAGGTCATTCATGCTAATTTGTGGATTCATATAAACAAGACCACATCTATTGCATATTACATATGAAAAGAGACCACTCTTTCCATGCAAACGATCCTTGACATTAAAAAGAAATCTATACTCAGTGCTTCCACACAGACCACAAGAGATATAATTGTTCTCTTCCATCTTTACTCCTTACAGATGCAGTTTGTTAATCCTTGCGTGTACCATTCATGATGATATTGGTAGGCGCCAGTGCATAAGAATAGCCGGCCAGCCAGCGAAACATCCTCATATGGAACAGGCTTTTCAACATCTTTGCTGAAATTAATTCTTGGAACTGCCAAATTAAGTAATCTTTGGAATGGCATTAAGTACAATGATTTAAGTGAGTTAGCTATTACTTAATCTGACAGTTTTGTTTTCGAACTCACAGATATTATCCTTTCCTTAGTTGAAACGTAATATAATCCTATCAAGTCTTATTTTCATCTTTTCCTCCAATGTCCTGTATGTCTTTCAAGAAGCGAGCCATATCCTTATGCCTTTTGCTTTCAAACAACCAACATATTTTATGAACTACCATGGCATCGAGGTCCGTCAGTACAGGTCCGCTATCGGTAACCAAAATATTTGTATGTTTCAAATCACCGTGGCTGATACGATGTTTCGCCAGTTTTTCAAGAAGTTCTTCAATCTGTCCTATTATTCTGGCAAGCTGCTCTTGAGAAACATTGGTGTCCCGCTCAAAATCGTATAGCATCTGGCCGTCAACGAATTCGGTTACCAGATAAGACGTCCAGACAAGCAATCCTTTGCGCTGCTCAAGATAAGCCAACGGTTTGGGCGTAGGTATGCCCAGGTTAAAAAGCCGATGTCCGTTTATCCAGCACCGAAGGGCTCGCGAACGCTTTATGGTATGCCGGAGCGAATGGCAAAATCCCCTATGATTGTATTGCTTGGTCACTATATTCTTATTATTCCACATAAAACGTGACACAGAAGAAGTATCGCCCTTTTTGAGGTAGTCTCCCTGCTGCATTAGGGCAGCAACATTTTCTACGAAATTAAGGGCCTCTGGCTCTTGGCAAAAGCTTTTATCAAATACCGCAAGCCATCCCCCCGTGTTAATGCGGAGATATTTTTTATTTGTTCGCAGGTATTTTTTCATACTTTTAGTTGGTTTTTTCTTATTCCTCAATCGCTGTTCGGTTTTTTTCAAAACATGTTTAGCCAAAGTCTTCTCTGCCTCTTTAGTTTGTGTGTTCCGGGCACAATACTTTCTGAAGAACCTCATCCGGTCCGTATCGGAGATATTTTCCTGAAACATGTTTATTTGGACAAGATTTTTTAAGCGCAGCCGAGTAGGCAACCTTCGAAACTTTTTCGTTCGTTCATTGTCAATGAAGAAAAACCGCCAAGCCTCCTCTTTTTGTTGAACCAATACATTTCCCAGACGCAAATCCCCGTGAAAGATGCCTTTGGTATGCATTTGACCAACGGTTTCACCGAAACATTCTATCAAATTGCGTTTGCGAAGTAATGTATCTTTGCGGAGAGTTCGACTCATATCTGTCAAACATTGACCTATTGACTTGGCATTTTTAACCTCTATAGTTAATAATAGATTGTCTATTAGGAAGGGACCCACTCGTTGCTCAAACAACCCTATGACAATAGGGGCATCAAGACCATTGTTTTGCAGCATTATTGAAGCACGAAAGCTGCGCTTAGCTGGGCTAGCGCGAAAAAGGTGTTTTAAGAAATCCCATGCTGACCGACAAAGGTACTGTTTCAGATACAAAGGATGAATAGTACCGTTGATGCAAACATCACATTTGAACACATTGGTATATTCAGATGACGGAAACTTAATAAATGCACTTTGTTCCTGTGTGCTTTTGTTAATTAATAGAAGCAAATCCTTGATGTTACACTTCAAGAAATCTTCCCGAATGCGAATTTTCCAATTATGAATTTTTACGTTATTGAACTCTGTATCCAGCATTTTAGGCGGTAATTTCCTGAAACATTCTTCTCATAGTGAGAATACAATTTAAAGCACACACCGGTCAATACAAGTTATGTCAGTTAAATCTTATTTAATCAAAGATGCCCAGGTTTAGCTTAGGTAAGCCTTATCTTTATAAGCCCATCTGTTAATCTACAGTATTGTCTTGTATCAGATGAGAAATCGTCTGTCCCGGATCAAGAGTAAAAATACTCTCGCCGGAAACAAGAAAATTAGCCAGGTGTAAATCTTTCTGAGAAACTCCTTTTTTATGCTGGTTTGCCAACTCTTCGCAAATCGAAAATAATAAAGCAAGTTTCTGCGCTTTCCCTTCTAAGCTATTAAATACATCAATGACTGTTGATGTGTTAATAATCTTTTCAGTGACGATTACATACCAGTCATCTTCAAGAATAGCCTGTGACACATTTTGTATATTTTTTATATTAGTCTAAATTCTTTTGTATACAGTTTTTTAGCCCTCTTTTGAACTCTATGCCAAAATTTGAGGTCGTTTTTGTTTAACTCACGTAGTGTTTTGCCGCTATAAATCTTTATGAATCGAAATCTATCCAACTTAGTCAAACCGATGTCCATAGCTGAAAACCAAAGACTTCCTATATCTTTAACTATCCATCTAAAAGGTGTTTTTCGACGTATCTGAGCACGATGGAGGTCAATTAAAAAAATACTAATCTTCTCAGTAGTAATGTTTTCTACCCCCTTAGAAACATCAAGCAGAAAATGACAAATATAATAATCTCTATGGTTAATACCATTTAGATGCAGCGTTCGGCTTACTTTGGCCAGATATTCAATTAAGTCTTTTTTAAGGCAAAAAGCTGGAGGGTGTTCTTTCCAGTCTTTGCAAAAATCCTCAAGGCTTACCGTATTTTTTAGTTCATTAGTGATAATAAAAGAGTGAATTTTCGCCGGATTGTTACCCCGTTTACCATAAGCAGCGATTTTCATTGTTGCAATATTAAGGTGTTCTATTTTTTTTATAGCCATATATTCATTTTGAACACTAATGATAGGTTTCTTAAACATCAAAAGATTTTTAAGGATTTCTTTCCAACCCACTCCATGATGGATTTTAGCGAAGTAACTTTTCCCTGCCATGTCGAAGCGAAGTGTACGGCGATTTTTTATCAAGCGAAAAACCTCTCCATCAATGAGATCGACTTCCTTGAAAGGATCTTTTCCAGCCCAATATTTCTCAAAATCTTTATCCAGATAGATCATCCAAGTTGCCCCATAATGTATTCTGAGGCCTTATCCACAAGGCCGCATAGGTTAGTCTGACTTAGATATGATTTGATTGCTTCTCTGCAATGTTGCAGAGCGCAGGGAGTCAGCATTTCTTTCAGAACCATATTCAATTGACACTGGTCGAATGGTTCGTCGAGCACAACCCCAGCAGATGAATCAGTTATGTATGGAGCGTAACCGCAAACACCTGAACATATTACCGGCAGTGAACTTGCCAGGCTTTCAAGTAAAGTCAGGCCTGTGTTTTCAATTCGTCCCGGATGAATTAAAATGTCTGCTGCAGCCATTAGCGATGACACATCCTCACGGACCCCTGCAAAAATAACTTTGTTACCTATACCTAAGATATCAGCCAGGCGTTTGTATTTACTTTGCTTACCTTTGCCGACAATTATATATACACATCTTTGCTTCAGTGATTCTGGAAGAGAGGCAACCGCTCGAATTGTACGATCCACACCTTTAGTCTTAAATGCTGAGCCTACCTGTAACAGCAGGAAATCATTGTCTGACACTCCGAATTCCGAGCGAAAGTGTTTTCGGGCTCTTTCAGGGTTTTCTGGAAGTCGAAAGTGTTCATCTAAACCGGGCGGAAGCAATATAAATCGGTTTGAATCAAGAGAATAATGTTTTTGAAATTCTGCTACTTGATTTGGTGAAATTAGCAATATACGCGTACATGACTCTTTATCAAAAACTGCTCGTTCCATTTCTAAATAGCTGCGGCAACGCTGGGTCATACGGTAAAACATGCTTTTAGAGGTGATTCTTTCGGCATAGCAAACATCACTGGCAAAATAAATATCCAGTCCCGGTATTTTATTAAATCCAACAATCAAATCGACAGGCTCATTTTTCAGCATTTTCTGAACCTGACTGGCAAATCTTTTTGCCTTGCCGTGATTGGTACCCCTCAGAACAGTCAGGATTCGTACATCAAAACCATCTGGTACAGGTCCATTCCAACTCATTGTATAAACTCTAACAGCAGCCCCGATTTCACGGCATTTTTTTGAGACCCGTAAGAAGTCCCTCTGCAATCCTCCGTGCGGGAAATATTTGAACAGACAAAAAGCTATTGTTTTCATAAGCTATTACATTAAAATGTAAATATGCCCGATTAAGTCAAAGTATTAACTTTTTGATTTTAACTGCATACAAAGCGTGTTCTATCAGGTCGAAGGTTTCAACAATCATTTATTTCAATTCAAACTATGCTTTGATTAGTTGTGTTTCATATAGACTCTGATATAAAGGACAATCCCTTGCTAATTGTTCGTGGCTGCCCTGTGCGATGATTGTGCCGTTATCCATTACAACTATCTTGTCGGCCGCTACAACAGTACTAAATCTGTGAGCTATTAATATCGTTGTCCTGTCCTTCATAATATTCTCAATAGCATTGTGTATTTTCGCTTCGCTGTCGGCATCCACCTGACTTGTTGCCTCATCAAATATTAATATAGGAGGATTTTTCAAAATTGCTCGTGCTATTATGATTCTCTGAAGCTGCCCGCCGCTGAGTCCTGCTCCATCCTCACCGATAACCGTCTCATATCCATCCGGCAAAACAGTTACAAACTCGTGGACAAAAGCTCTCTTTGCTGCCAATATAATCTCGTCACGAGTGGCTTGAGGTTTGCCGTAGGCAATATTTGCAGCTATAGTATCGTTAAAAGTCACCACATTTTGAGTAACCATGCTGATTTGTTTGCGCAGACTATGAAAGGTCACCTCTTTTATATCTTTGCCATCTATTACAATGCTGCCTTTGCCCGGGTCATAAAATCTCGGAATTAAATTAACCAAAGTCGTCTTACCTGAGCCGTTAGGTCCTACTAAAGCGATGTTTTGTCCACCCTTAATAGTAAAATTTATCCCGTTTAATACAGGTCTATCGATTCCGGGATAACTGAAAACTATGTCTCTGAACTCGATTTTATCTTTCAATATCCCAAGCTCAAACGCTTCAGGCAGTTCCACTTCCGGCATAGTATCTACAATGCCAAAAACCCTTTCACAAGCTGCATCTGACTGCTGCAGCTTAACCCATAAAGGGCTGATTCTTCTAATTGTTTCCGCTACACCTCCAAGGCAGAACAGCAAAACGAAAAAATCCGTTGCCTCCATTGATCCTTTAAACACCCAATGTGCGCCAAAAATAATTCCGGCAGATGCAGCAAGCATTCCAAGAATCTCCATAATAGGGCCGGTCGCTGCAGATATCTTTGCTATCCTAAACTGCTGTTTGAGGAGCCTTTGATTTATCTTTTGCAAATCAGCATGCTCATATTTCTGTTGGTTATAGACCTTTACCACCCTGATTCCTCTGATAGCCTCTTCAAGTTTACATAGCATCATGGCCCAGCTTTCAAGAGACTTTCTTGCTGCTTTTTTTATTTTCCGACCGAATTTCCCTAATGTAAGTATGGCAAACGGAGCTGAACACATAAATATCAGTGAAAGCTTATAGTCTAAAATCATCGCGGTAAGCAGTAGAGCTATGGCTTTAAGCGGTTCTCGAATTAATTTGCCAAGAACATAATTAATGCCATCGCCTATCATGGCGGTATCGCGGACAAATCTGCTAACAGTGTCGCTGGCTCCTTCAGAAGTGAAATATCCTACCGGCAGTGTTAATGCATGCTCAAATGCATCTTCCCGAAGATTGGCAAGTGATATCTGTACTATCTTCCGAGTGGTATAGTCCTGATAGAATCGCGCCAGGCATCTTACAAGTGTTACTAAGGCCATCAGAAATACAATGAAAACCATAGTGCGCTGCTTGCTGTTAATGGCATTATCTCTTGGAGCAAAACTCAAAAGTCGATGTAATATATTTGAATAAAAAGGTTTTGATTCGAGTTTTACATCAATCTTAATATTCCTTATAAGTGCGCCCTCTGTCCTTTGTACCTGCAATTCGAGTATGGTACCTTTCTCCGACTTGGCTAATGCTTCAAGTAGAACTGATGTAGAAACTCGCGGCTTTCCTTCACTTGTCAGTTGATTCCCGGTGCCAATAATTAAATCATAAGTTTTTAGGCCTGACTTGTCCGCCAATCCATCTTTTTCAATCTTTATAATCCTGAGGCCATAACTGATTTCGGCCATGTTTGGGTCGCCATAATTGACTCTTTCTGGAATATAGAAGTTTACTCCATATCTTTGATGGCTTATCCTTCTGTTTGCCCACCCATGCAGACCTTCCTGCCCCATCATTACCGTAAGCAAAGGTGAAATTGTTGCGAAGCTTAGTGAGTACAAAAGAGCTGCTATTAACGCACATACGAATATAATTAGTATCCGGTCCCACTGTGGCCAGACATATTTGAGCATCCGTCTAAATGATTTCATTAAGTAACCTTAGACTTTTCTAAACAATAACATTTGTATTAACAACACTAAATTATATTACGAATTTCTTATTTTATCCGGACCATCGAATTCACCCTGCAATTTCAGCTTAAAAGTGCGAATCCATCAGGTTTTCGGCTTACTTTGCAAAAACAGGAAATCTATTTTTCCCGATATTTGTATTTTGGAGTATTGTGTTTGAATTGTCAAGTAATAGTGACCGGCCCTTGATAGCATTGAGCAAACCATACATACGGCCGGCCTTCTCAAAAGCAGCGTTCAGGAGAGTACCGTGGTTGCAGCCCGGGATATAAAATTTGTAAGACTTTAGTCGAGTGAAGAGATAATTTGTAAAAATTCTTTGAAAAATTCATATTTTAGACTTGCGCCATTGGGTATTATGTCTATATTTTCAGTGTAATGAAACTAAACGCTGAACAAAATATCTTGGCTGGTATTGATCTGGTTGCGGGTCCGACAAAGCAACAGGCTGAGCAGATTTACGAGCAAGGCAAAGAAGCGGTTATGTTTGCCCTTCTCAAGCAGACCCAAAGGCTGGCAGAGAAAAATAATCTGCCTGCTGTGATTGCTACTGACCCATCGACGCCATCAGTTCAAAAGACTGATTCGCGATTCGAGACGGCTGCGTAACGAATGGATGAACCGGATGAGCACGCCTATCATCACCGTTGTGAACGTGTTGAAAAACGATTTTGACTTATCCTTGAGCATGGCTGGTCTAACAAAGAAGCGAAACGTTTGCTGAAAAGGTTAAACCGCCATCGGGATGAGTTGTTTGCATTTTTGCACAATGAAGATGTGCCCTATGATAATAATTTTGCGAACGTAGTATTCGTGGCTCGGTGATAATGCGAAAGAACGGTTTTAACAATCGCAGCCAACAGGGTGCGATGACCCAGTCGGTTCAAATGAGTGTTTTTTTACAATTAAACAACGTGGGCTGAATCCTGCAGATACAGTCAAAAGGCATTGAAAATATATATCAAAACAAGCAACTTGCCACAATAAATGGCTAAAGTCTTACGAGTTTTCTTGCGCCTTCGGGTATAAACCGCCAGAAATCATTTGGATATCTGTGATTTTGCCAGGCATAAGGGGATGTATATGCAAAGTCGACCATTCGGCTTCAGTAGCTGCGCCAGATTCTCCGCTATTTTGAATGGGTGTTCACAATGTTTCAGGACACTGAGATAAAAGAAATTGACTACGAGGTTGCTTGAAATGCTGCCTCAAATCTTACCAGGAGCATAAAAATAGGGCTGTCGGCAGTGAAAGCCTCTGGTC
>CAZTKW010000131.1:0-7973 GCA_964614315.1 uncultured Pirellulales bacterium | reverse complement strand
GGATTGACGGGGCTCAATTTGCAGACGGAGCCGAGATGCCACTTTCCGAAGTGGCCTGTGACGTATCCGGCGGATTTTAGTGTTTCGGCGATGGTGATTTCCTGCGGGCGGAGTGTGTTACCCCATGAGAAGCATCCGAAGCGATTTGGATGGCGGCCTGTCATAACCGAGCCGCGAGTTGGTGAGCAGACGGGCGCTGCGGCGTAGAAGCGGTCGAATCGCAGTGCGGAAGCAGCCATAGCATCGAAATTCGGGGTTTTGAGGACGGGATGGCCGTTGTATGCCATATCTGCCCAGCCCTGGTCATCTGCCATGCAGAGGACGATATTGGTTCTTTTTTTGGAGGACTCTGCTAAAGCAGACAAGGGGCTGAGCAGGGCGAGACAGAATCCAGCACCTGCTGCTTTTAAGAAATCACGACGTTTATACTGCATTTGATAACTCAAAGTTTGCCTGTAAATTTTCCGGTTATTGTCAGCAATAACTTAATTGCGCTGGTTTGTAATTATAGTATTTTACGGGCAAACTACAAGAGTTAATCCAGGTTTTGTGAGAAGCGGGGCAAGTGCAGATGAGTCTGGAATTGATGAAGAAACGTAACAGGTTAAAAGTGAATAAAAAACGGGAAAAGCACCTATATTTGCGATTTTATTTTGGTATGCAAGTGCTTTATTTACAAGGACTAATAATAATTTGACTATTTTTATTTTTAAGAGGTGAACTTTTTTTGAGGACTTTTGTATAGGCTTAACAGAGACTTACTTAACACAGGGCTGGGCAATTTCGCTCTCTCCTCTCCCTCCGCAGCCCAGCCCTGCATCTTTTTTTGCGCACATCTAAACGCTTTTGCACTGGGCCAGAAAAGGCGAAGTAAAGCCTCCACAGCCAACTGCATAGAAGGCGACTGTTATATTTAGAATGTTGATTTTAAATCATTATGTCTTCTTTAGCATAATCCTTAGCCGTGCAGGGTCAATAATGCTTCGGGGGAATAGCAACCGGCAATTAACTTTGTTAAAAAATACGGTGTCTAAATAATATTACCGGCTTGACAAAAAGGCAAACCCCGGCGAAGCCGGGTTTTTGCTATAGATTTAAATCGGAGTGTGTAGATTTATTTCAAAATAGAAACAAATTTTACTAAACCCATTTTTGATAGCTTTTTAGTATAAGAAAAGTTTCAGTCTTAGAAATGCCTTCTATAGCGGAGAGTTTTTCGGTGAGAAAATTCACAAGACCTCTGTTTGACTCGACGAGCACTTCAATCAGGATATCATATCGGCCTGAAACAATTGAAACCGAGATGACATTCCGGAGCTTAGAAATTTCCTGAGCTTTTCGGTCCAAAAGTTTTGCTTCCATCAGTGTTGCCGCAACTACCGCCAGCTGCTGATTTTCGAGGGTATTAGGATCTCGCAAGGCCCTGATTTTCAAAACACCATTATTCTGGAGCCTTTTGAGTCTTTGGCGAATGGTACCTTCGGAAACACTTAATTTTTGCGCTATAGTGCTGTTAGGTATATTCTTTTTTGAGAGTATGTTAATTATTTTCCAATCAAGCTTATCCGGCTGCATAAACTTTCTCCTGTTAGAGCTTTTCCAAAAGTTTACCAAGAGTTTCTGCGGCATCTCCCAAAATCAGGGTGGTATTTTTTCGTGATTCATACAAGGGGTTGTTTACACCGGCATATCCAGGTGCTGTATCTTTGTTGCAAATGATTAGATGCTGCGCCCGGTCAACATTCAAAACGGGCATTCCGTAAATAGGGGTTCCCTCAGCAGTTCTGGTGGCAGGATTGATGACATCATTAGCACCTACCACAACAACAAGGTCTGTCCGGCTGAATTCGGGATTCACATCTTCCATCTGGCAGAGCATTTCATAAGGGACTTCGACTTCTGCCAATAAAACGTTCATATGGCCCGGCATCCGTCCTGCAACGGGATGAATGGCGAATTTCAGCTTTTTACCCTGCGATTCCAATCTGTCAAGCATCTGCTTTACCTGAACCTGTGCCTGTGCCAAAGCCATACCATAGCCCGGAACAATGATTATCTTTTTTGCCTGCCTTATAACCGCCACCGCTTCATCGAGTGCATCGGATATGTTTTCGGCGGTTGGTGGTTTGCCAGTAGAATCTCGACCTACCGAGCTAAGGGGTTTTTGGGCATCTGTTGATGAAGCTGTTTTTCCCGTTAACACTTTAACAATACTGCTATTCATAGCCCGACACATAATCTGTGTCAAGATAATGCCGGCCGAGCCAACAACAGCACCGACAGCCACGACCATCAAATTTGATGTAGCCATTCCTACGGTGGCAGCTGCGATACCAGAGAGAGAGTTCAACAAAGAAATTGTTATAGGCATATCTCCACCGCCAATACGAATAGCAAAAAGAACACCAAAAATCAGACTGATGAGAATCGACATTATAGAAAGGATAGTAGCTGCGCTGTACGGAGCGAAAGTCAGAAGGGGGACAAGGATTGCGAGGGCAAATAATGAGAGAAGATTAAGTATAAAATGACCTTTAAGAACAACAGGAAGCGGCGTAATCTTTCCATCGAGTTTTGCGACAGCAACAATGCTTCCGCTGAAAGTAATACTTCCGACGGCCATTGCAAGGGCACCGGTGAATTTAGCCACAGCGGAAACATCTATATTAGTTCCTGTTAGTACAACAAAAGCAACTATAGCGGAAGCTGCTCCTCCAAAACCATTCAGTAACGCCACTAACTGAGGCATCCTTGTCATTGTAACATAGACAGCGAGGAACCAACCGACAGCGGCACCTAAGGCCAATGAAAACCAAAGAAGCTTTTGTGAGATAATTTGGTTGCCGACCATTGTTACAGCAATAGCGGTCAACATACAGGCAGCACCAATGAGGTTTCCCTTTCTGGCCGTCTTTGGCGAACTCATTAGTTTTATGCCCAGTACGATACCGAGGACACAGAATAAATCGATTAGCTTATACATAAATGCCGGCATATTTTTATCTTCAATCGCTTTTTTTATTTGAACATTTTCAACATGCGGTCCGTAACAAGGAACCCCCCTATGACATTTATCGTAGCAAGAATAACGGCAAGAGCCCCAAAGAACCGGTTTTGCGATCCGATGGCGAAAGCAGTAGCTATCAACGCCCCTGAAACAGTGACACCTGACAAAGCGTTCATACCGGACATTAAGGGGGTGTGTAAGAGGCTTGGTACATCACTGATGACCTTATAACCAACGGCAGTTGCGATAATAAAGAAAATTATAGACAGGCACAGATTCATTTGGCGACCAACCTTTCAGCTCAGATTCATCGCCTCCAAGGTACCGGCATGTATTATTTTGCCATCCCTCGTGACCAAGGCGGAAGCGATAATCTCATCTTCCATATCTAATGTTACTTTGCCATTTTTTACGAGATATTTGACTAAATTGTATATATTGTTAGCAAACATCAATGTTGAACTTTTCGGCATCATACTGGGTATATTTTGTATGCCGTCTATTTTTACACCATGTTTTGTTATAACTTTTCCCGCTTCAGAAATTTCGCAGTTTCCTCCCTGGTCAATAGCGACATCTATGATTACCGAACCAGTTTTCATTGATTTAACCATTTGGTCAGTAACAAGAATTGGAGCCACCCTGCCGGGTATTAATGCGGTAAGGATAAGTATGTCTGCCTTAGCGACGCTTTGCTGTAAAGCTTTCAGCTCCTCAGCGAGCCATTTTTCCGGAAGTGTTTTTGCATATCCTCCTTCACCGACAGCAACTTCAGTAGGAACGTTTACATCAATAATCTTAGCCCCCAAACTCATTGCCTGTTCTGAGGCCTCGGGGCGAATGTCTGCAGCGTATACAATTGCGCCCAAGCGTTTTGCAGTAGCAAGAGCCTGAAGCCCGGCAACCCCTGCACCAATTACAAGAGTAACTGCAGGTTGACTTATTCCAACCGCGGAAGTTATCATAGGTATAACTGCCGGGAACATATTGGCCGCCAATAAGACCGCTTTGTCTCCTGCTACGGTGCTCATAGATGTAAGTGCATCCATATTCTGCGCTCGAGAAATTCTCGGAATTGAATCCAAGCTGATACCTATAACACCTTTTTCGGCTAATTTTTGAACCATTTGATGATTGTGAGGAGATGCTGGGTGCAAAAAAGTGATTAAATACTGCCCTGTCTTCATCATATCCACTTCATGTTTGCCCTTCTTAATTGAAAACCTAGGCTCTTTTACTTTTAGTATTAAATCTGACCCAGCAAAAATTTTCTCAGCATCATCGACCAAGTCGGCCCCAGCTTCACTATATTCATCATCGGTAAAAAAAGAGCCAACTCCCGCACCGATTTCCACCAAGACCTTCGCCTGTTTTTTTACCATTTTTCCGACGACTTCCGGAGTAGCTGCAACGCGTCTCTCGTCCGTCATAATTTCTTTAGGTATTCCTATTGTCAAACCCTGAAAACTCATGCTATTTCTCCCACTAAAAAACATCCTTTAGGTAGTACGTAATTATTATTCTTAAGAGACTAATCATAAGATTAAATTTTCTACTAACGAAAATACGGTTTTAAAAAGCTTTCAAGCAGTACCACAACGAAAAAGGGACTATTAATTGTATATTCTTACGAAACACGTATTATTGTCAAGTAAAATTACGAATTCTTTTGTCAAATATCAAAAATTTCTGCTCAAAGATAAGCCCTTTCAGCAGGCAACGGAACAAATACTCAATAAGGAGCTTTCACGCTTGAAATCGCAGCAAAAATTCACTCGTGGTAAAAATTTCGGTCTCTTTGTATGCTATATTGGTACACGTTTAATTCGGGAGCCGAGCTTTGTTATTATCTCATAAGGTATTGTTTGTAGCTGGTCGGCGATAGACTCGATACTGTTCTGGGCTTTTGGGTCATTGTCAATTACGGTAACTTCCATGCCGGGACAGACGTCAATTTTTTCGCGCAATAGCGGAGTAAGGTCAAGTATTGTCTGGTCCATACTGACCCGGCCTATCACGGGTACGAGAATACCAGCAATTGTCATTTTGCCTTTATTGGAAAGTCTTCGGTCGTATCCGTCTCCGTAACCTACAGGGACCAAGCCAACGGTAGTATCCTCGGAGGCCTGCCAGGTATTTCCGTAGCCGGCATATCCTCCCTTTTTGATTTGCTTTACGGCGTAGAGGTAACTAACCAATTTCATCACGGGTTTCAAATCCGGTTTATTATGCATTTGTGTTCCGGGCTGATATCCGTAAACGGCAATGCCGGTGCGGAGCATATCGTAATGGCTTTGTTTTAAATCTATTGCAGCAGGAGTATTTGCGGCGTGTATAAGCGGAATATTCAGGCCGCTACTTTTGATTTCGATGAGAAAATCGTCGAATCTTTTCAACTGATATTTAGAAAAGGTTTTATCAGGGGCATCAGCAGTCGAGAGGTGAGTATATAAACCCTCAATTTCAATACTGTTAAGGCCGCTAATTGCATCAATCAGTTGAAGCACATTTTGTTCATCAATGCCCATTCGACCCATTCCGCTATCGAGCATAAGATGAACGACAGCTTTTTGGCCTAACTTCTTAGCCGCAGTGTCAAGGGCTTCGATGTCTTCTTTATACATGGCTGTTATGCGCACCTGGTTTGCGACAAGCCACTCAGCGATTTGGTTTTTCTGACTTCCGGTATAAATACTGAACTCTGAGCCTAAGAGCAGTATGGGCCGTTCCCATCCAAGCTCTCTGAGCTGCATCGCTTCAGGAATAGCTGCGACGGCAAGCATATCAACATTTGCCTTTTTAAGTGCCGGCAGAACTACGTCGATGCCATGTCCATAAGCATTGCATTTGACGGCAACACACATCTTACATGTGTCAGAAGCAAACTGTCTTAGGATGTTGCAGTTATGTACGATGGCTGACAAATCAATCTGAGCGACTAAATAATCAGCATCGAGGGGTGAATTTTCGGTCTTGGAATCTATCATTACATGCCTTTTCAGATTTTATTTTTAATTGCATTTGTAAACGATAAACCTGACCGTCGAACTGAAAAGAGCCGCAACCTCAACTCGATACCGGTCTGGTTAGGAAATTATAACATCATTGAATACAATTTCAATACTATTGTGGCTTTTTGATACTGATATAAAGGATTTCGCCACCAAAAGGCAATAAAAAGTCTGCGTTCTGAGCTGTTTTTCAACCTGATAAGTGGTATGAAAAAATACATGCAGGTGTTAAAAAAGATATAACCGTTAAAAAAATCTAAAGTGCCGCGAAAATATGCCGAAAATCAAGGTGAGAGTATAATTATGACGATTATGATGTTTAATATATCGATGAAAAAGCGTTTTTATAAAAAACAATTAAAAGATTGTCATTTATAATAGTACCGCCCGATAAATGCCCAAACCCCCAATAAAATTCAAAATAAAAGTTCCAAAGGCATCAACAGAAACGATTAAATCTGTTCATGAGGAAAAGTTTACACCAACGTGCAAACTCTGCGGCAAGAAACACTGGCCTTTAGACCCATCCTGTATAGGTAAGAAAGGAGCAAGGGCAGAAATTAAGGCGCAAATAGAAGCTAAGAAACGCGCCAAAGCGGAGGCAAATGCAGAAGCAAAGATGCGGGCTGAGGCAGAAAGAATGGCAATTGCAGAAGCCCGGACCAGAGCCAAAGAAGAAGAGCGAAAAAGAGCAAAGGCTGAAGCCGAAGCAAGAGCCCTTGCAGAAGGAGAGGCAAGAACAAAGGCTGAATCTATACGAAGGGAAATTGAAGAAGCCAAGAGACGAACCAAAGAAGAAGAGCGAAAAAGAGCAAAGGCTGAAGCTGAAGCAAGAGCCCTTGCAGAAGCGGAGGCAAGAGCAAAGACTGAGGCTATACGAAGAGAAATAGAAGAAGCCAAGAGGCGTGCCAAAGAAAAGGCAAATGCACGTGCAAAAGCAGAAGCGGAGGCAAAAGCAAAGACTGAGGCTATACGAAGAGAAATAGAAGAAGCCAAGAGACGATCCAAAGAAGAGGCAAAGGCGAGGGCAAAAGCGAGGGCAAAAGCGGAAGCTGAAGTAAAAGCAAAGGCAGAAGCGGAAGCAAGGGCAAGGGCTGAAGCTGAAAGGAAAAAACTTTTAGAGGCCAAGGCAAAAGCCAAAGAAGAGGCAAAGGCACGGGCAAAAGCGGAAGCTGAGGCAAAAGCAAGAGCAGAAGCTGAGGCAAGAGCAAAAGCTGAAGCTGAAAGGAAAAAACTTTTAGAAGCCAAGGCAAAAGCCAAAGAAGAGGCAAAGGCCAGTGCAAAAGCGGAAGCTGAGACAAAAGCAAGGGCAGAAGCGGAGGCAAGAGCAAAGGCTGAAGCTGAAAGGGAAAAACTTTTAGAGGCCAAGGCAAAAGCCAAAGCCGAGGCAAAGGCCAGGGCAAAAGCGGAAGCTGAGGCAAAAGCAAGAGCAGAAGCCAAAGCAAGAGTAAAGGCTGAAGCTGAGAGGAAAAAACTTTTAGAGGCCAAGGCAAAAGCCAAAGAAGAGGCGAGAGAAATAGCCAGAGCCAAAGCGGAGGCAAAAGCCGAAGCAAAAGCAAGAGCTGATGCTGAACGAAAGTCAATTGCTGAAGCCCGGATAAAAGCCAAAGAAGAAGAGCGCAAAGAAGCAAAGATTAAAGCCAGAGCAAGAGCCCTTGCAGAAGCGGAGGCAAGAGCAAAAGCTGAAGCTGAAAGAAAGGCCCTTTTAGAGGCCAAGGCAAAAGCCAAAGAAGAAGCGAGAGAAAGAGCCAGAGTCAAAGCCGAGGCAAAGGCAAGAGCAAAGACCGAAGCAACAACAAGAGCAGAAGCTGAAAGAAGAGAAAGAACAGCAGCCAGACTTAAAGCAAAAGCAGAGGCACAAGCAAAGGCAAAAGAGAAGGCCCGTGAAAAAGCCAAAGCCAGGACGTTATCACAAGCTAAAGCCAAAGTAGAGGCACGAGTAAGGGCGGAAATCA
>CAZTKW010000130.1:0-8016 GCA_964614315.1 uncultured Pirellulales bacterium | reverse complement strand
TAATCTTTCCACTTAACGCTTTTGTTTCAATCCACGCGCCCGCGGGGGGCGCGACCTCCGCTCATCCTCTGTATCTTATCGTTTTCCTGTTTCAATCCACGCGCCCGCGGGGGGCGCGACGTTGTATTGTGATAACATCGTTTGGGGATAGAGAGTTTCAATCCACGCGCCCGCGGGGGGCGCGACAAGCTGATACACAGGCATACCAGATACACAGGCAGTTTCAATCCACGCGCCCGCGGGGGGCGCGACTTAATTTTGAAACCCTTGTAAATCTCGACCAAAGTTTCAATCCACGCGCCCGCGGGGGGCGCGACACATTACGACGGCTCTTTATATTGTCCTATCATCGTTTCAATCCACGCGCCCGCGGGGGGCGCGACCCTATTATGCCAATCTGTTTTATTGGCTATATCTGTTTCAATCCACGCGCCCGCGGGGGGCGCGACATTAAAAGTAGTTTTGAAACCATGTGACCTGTTGTTTCAATCCACGCGCCCGCGGGGGGCGCGACTCGGTGCGTCCTCCGTCGCCTTTACCCACCTGACTGTTTCAATCCACGCGCCCGCGGGGGGCGCGACCCTGAATCTTGCTGTGCCCAATATATCGAGCGGTGTTTCAATCCACGCGCCCGCGGGGGGCGCGACGCGCCTCGCATATAGCTAATAGGTCTTCGAGCTGTGTTTCAATCCACGCGCCCGCGGGGGGCGCGACCTCCATCTCTCACTGACCATAACGTCTTATCAACGTTTCAATCCACGCGCCCGCGGGGGGCGCGACCATTCGTGCCTGAGAAGCACTTGATCTACCACCAGTTTCAATCCACGCGCCCGCGGGGGGCGCGACCTATCACCAGGCAAAGCTTCATCTACATAAATCGGTTTCAATCCACGCGCCCGCGGGGGGCGCGACGGTACATAAATTTCCAGATGACTTTCAGATTTTTGTTTCAATCCACGCGCCCGCGGGGGGCGCGACATTATCAGGTATCAAATCAATTACCTTAGTTATGTTTCAATCCACGCGCCCGCGGGGGGCGCGACCCCATAAACACGTCGGGACGATCGCTATACGCAGGTTTCAATCCACGCGCCCGCGGGGGGCGCGACGGCTATTATATAAATCATTTAGGAATAAAAAGTAAAGAACAAGATTTTGCGAAAGAATGTTTTTTTTGCCGGATTTTTATCGCGTCCCAATTACTTTAACACGTTATTTACTTTTTAATGAACACTTACAAAAAATGCGAAACTGTCCGTAAATTTATGTGTGCTTGACGTTCGCATTTATTTTACACGATTAAAGGTCCCTGCGGGTCATAAGCCGGTTTTGCTCCAAAGTGTTCTACTCTATTTTTCCAATTTCTTCCCAGAAAATAAAACCGCAGGCTATCTTTTTCTTTATCAATAATAGTTATCAAATCATTTTTTAACTTCGTCCACTGAGCGGGGTCGATGAGACATTCGAATACAGAGTTCTGGACACGCTGCCCTTTGTTTTCACAAATCTTTGCGACGTGGCGCAGCCTTTTTCTGGCCTCTTTTGTTTCTGTGTTCACGTCATAAGTGATTAAGACCATCATAAAATTTTTTCCTTATTTTGCAAAGAACGGCGGATAGCCTTTTAATTCGCCTCTTAAGAATCTGGCAAGAAGCATGGCCTGTATATGAGGCAAAAGTCCAATCTGCACCTTCTCATCTAAAAATGGATGTGTTATTTTTTCCTGTTTCCTTTTCTGCCATGTAATCAAAACAGTTTTTCTTGTTTCATCATCCATGAGGACTGCACCCGTTTCTGTTTTTTTGAAACCGTTCTTTTTGACCTGCTGACGATTTATCAGAGAGAGAGCCAACCTGTCTGCCAGATAAGGCCTGAATTCTTCCATCAAATCGAGCGCAAGGCTCGCTCTGCCGGGCCTGTCTCTATGCAAGAAGCCAACGGCGGGGTCTAATCCTACGGCTTCAAGCGCAGATTCAATATCGTGGACGAGAATCGTATAGAGAAACGACAATAAAGCATTCGTATTATCCAGGGGCGGTCTTCTGTTTCGGTTTTTGAGATAAAAATCATTTTTATTTGTTGTGATTAAATGCTCGAAGACGTCAAAATATATTTTTGCCGCTTCTCCTTCTTTGCCGCGGATAATTTCCAAAGTAAGATGGCGCTCTAATTCATAGAGAAGATTTCCAAGCAGGCTCGATGCTCTTGTCAGTTGCAAATTGTTTTCATTGTCGGGTCTGTCTCTTGTGGCGCGAAGAAGAACGGTTCGACAGTTTGCGATTTTTGCTGTTACGATTGATTTGGCAATTCCGGCGGACAAATATAGGTCATCGGCCTTTCGATATTGTTCGCGTCTTAGAAGCACATTTCCCCTCACCGGGCCATGAACTCTGGCAAGGAACCTGCCGTTTTCGCTCAGAAACGACATGGTAACATTTCTTTCACCGCACAAACCCATCAAAAAAGGGCTTACGGATATATTGCCAAAGCAAACCACGGAGCCTAAATTGTGTATAGGAACCCTGAGTTTGATTTGCTGTTCGTGATTTACGACAATAGTATCGCCTTTTTTAGACAGGTAGCTGCCCTGGGTGGTGACAAACAATGTATTAAGAAGCTGTTTCATTTACCCCGTTAGATAACTTCTATTTTGGCCCATTAGATAAGATTTAAGGCGGTTTTTAATATATCGTTTTCCCCATGACGTCTTAAGATATTTTTCTCTCTTTCTTGCGTCCGTTTCATTTAAACACGCCTCATAATATATGAGCCGCAATGGACGGCGTTTCTTGGTTGCGAAGCATTTACCGGTATTTTGTTCGTCTAATCGCCTTCTCAAGTCATTTGTCGATCCCGTGTAAAACTGCATGTCCTTTTCGCTTTGCAGAACATAGACGTAAAACATTTCAAGTCCTATCTAACGGGGTGAATCCTCTTCTTCCGGCTCTATATCTTTTGCTTTTGAAAGATAATGAGCGATATCTTTCTCTATACCGGTTATTTCCGGCATACAGGTTTCAAACAACGAGCAGCTTTTGCATTTTTTGCCGTATTTAGTTCTTGGGGTTATTCTATCTATTGTTAACTGGTGCAGTTCTTTGACAATCTGTTCCGTTTGTTTGCGCAGGGTATCTGTGAAATCAACCTGCTGTCTTCTTCTCGGCCTGCCATAGAAGATAAAACCGCTTTCGATACTGGTTTTAAGCATTTCTTCAAGACACATTGCCTGAGCGCAGATTTGGACTTCATCGCATATATCTATTTTGGGCTTGCCTCTTTTATATTCGACGGGTATGGGTTTCCAGAAGCCTTTGGCATCTTCGAGGGTAATTCCATTTTTGCACTTTTGGAATTCCACAACATCCGCCTGACCTGTCAGGCCCAGCCGATACGAACAAAGTCGCAGTCCCCGAACGGTTCGTAAATCAGGCCGGTTTTCTGTTTCTGCTTCGTGGGTTTTATCATGCAGCAGCCTGCCTTCGGCAGTGAAGCGGTTTTCGCTCCAAGCCTGTTCGATATGAATCAGGCCCCACTGCCTCGGGCAAAATACATAATGCTGCAACGCCGATATCGGAATAAAATCATCTTCGGAAAACATTTACACGCCATCGATTATTTCCGGCTTCAAGCCTGACAATTCATGCAAAACGATGTCATAATCAGCAATGTCTTTTGGTTCAGCGACTCCTTCTTTTACTTTCACTTCCAAAGACCGATGGACTTTTGCTGAAGAATATTGGCCATTCTTGTGATTATGCTTCCACCAATAAACTTTATGAACTTCCATAGTTCCTTCCGGTCTTGCGGACGATGCGTCATTTTGGAACAATGTCTTTAAAGCTTCTTTGATAGCATCAGCATCTTTATCACTGAACCCAGTTTTTGTAGCAAGCTGAGGATTCATACTCCCGTAAAATACATAGACCCCATGATCGACTCGATGCTTCATTCCCATTGTATCTGAAGCTCTTTTAGCACCATCGCCTTCACCGCTCACGCTTTTAGTAATTTGTTGGAATGACGGATCCAGTTTTGTAACGGAAAATGCTGGATGAATGGAAACCGGTCCGCGAATACCAATGGATACGCCTGTATCCTTCCCTTTCTCCTCCACTTCTTTAGAATCTTTTTTTGCAACCTTCACTTTTTTGCTGCCTCCTTTGTAAGCGAATACCTGACCAAATGCGCAGACATCGATCCATTTCTTGCAGGCAGCTACCCTATATTTTTTGTCGTCTTTCATATCGACATTATTAAGTTCTCCTTCTGCTCGGGAACGGAGACTCCTGTAGTCATCTACCCGGTTATCATCGGATTGGACAAATATAGAATGACCTGCTTCCATCAACCGATTCCTGATTTTCCGCTTAATGCAAACATCAGAAATCTCGCCGAAACCATAGTAATCAACCCTGGGTCGGTTTCCGTTCTGCGGATCCCCATTAGGATTTGCTCGATTGACGGTCATTATGACGGCGAAATCAATTTTGTTTTTCAGAGTGTCCATAACGATTCTCCTTATTAATGACTATTGATTGTTTATAGTTTTCTCAGTATTCAAATCCTGTTCAGATGGTCTTTCATCTTCTTTTTTCCAAAGAGCTGCACGCTGACAATGATAGGCCAACAAGAATTCACCACTCAAAGGTTTATCGCTGTTGAAATCTTCGATAGGGTCAAATTTTATCTTCACCTCGTCTATCAAGTCTTTGTAATATTTTGCTCCTCCTAACCTCGCCATATATGGAGACAGCGATAAATAGATTTGCAACCATGTTTTGTTTGGACGATGCGCAAACTGTTGCATATAGCGTGCTGCATTAGTGGCCCTTTTTTCCTTCGCTTTGTAAAGAGCGTGTTCCTCAAGCCGATCTGCAATTGCGAGAAGCCGGCCGTAAAGATAGTCCCTTGTTTTTCTGTTTAGATCCAAAGCCATATCATATTTCTCCTTTCTTGCATAATTCTTGTATAATGCACAGGCAATACTAAGCGTTTTATTCCATTCCCAATCATCCATTCCAACTCTGTTTGAGGCGCGTCTGACTGCGGATTCAACAAGGTCACGCGGTATTTGCTGGCCATCAATAATGCAGGGCAGAATCCGCTCCACAGTAACCTTTCTCAGTTTGTCGTCAACTCTACTTCCGTATGCAACTTCGGCAATATCACTTGGAGCCGGTGCCCCGACAAAAGGCACATACTTCTTTTTCTTCTTACCGCTTTCCTTGTCCTGAACTTCTATGGAACGATAGTTATGAATCCAGGCGCAAGAATCATGCCAGTTTTCGATTCTTTTAAGAAAGTCCGAACCTGTCAATTCACGATAATAAGTGATCGCCATTCGTCCGGGAGTTGCGGAATCCAAGCCCATAACAACAATACCGGTTGTGTCGCCAAGTTCTTTACCATAACCGGCAATTCTCTTCTTTAACCGAAGAGCAAGCTCTTGCGCAGTTGATGCTATTGGTGACTTATCGCTTGGCAGATCATCCTCTCCTAAAATTGAGACAGCGTCATCAGTGGGCTTAGGAATATCTGAACCTGATGTTGCCCACGCAACGATTGCCTGATCGCCTTTTTTATAACCCTGACGACTAATCAGCCAACGAAGGGCATAATGGGCTTTTTGTGTTGTTTCAAAACCGACACCACAAGCTTGATCTGCTGTGAGAAAACGACCACGGAAAGTAAAGCCCGACAAATCGTTTGAAGAAATCAGTTTTGCCTTGTCCCCATCATTCCGCAACTTTGCCGGGTGTTGATCGGCAGAAAATACTTCCTTTCCTGTGACGTAGCAAAGCGTCTTGTCCTTTTTCGTTGACGAATAGTATTTGATCCAACTGTCTATTATGCTCCGATCTGTCCAAACCGCTGACTGTGGGTCATTCGGAATTTCGACAACCCAGCGGATGAAGGCATCCGCCTGCCAATTCTCGATTTCTCCTTTCTTATTTATCCTTCCGGGAAGCAAATCAAAGATGTCAGGAACATACTTCTCTTTGTTGCTGTCTCTTTGTTTCAGAAGCTTGTTATTCTTGCCTGCAATCAATACATTGTGCTCAATCAAGTCTTCGACGACAGATCCATGTTTTATGTAGCTATATATGAGTTCAACTTTTTTGTTTCTCTCTGATTCTATCCAGCCAGATAATCGTTTAACATAGGATTCGTGACATGAATCCTTGTTGCCTCCGTACTTCTTATAATCAGCCGCAACATATTGGAGTTTATCACACAGAGGATGTGGTTCCGGTCCGCTGGTTCTCCCGCCAGAGCTTTCCGTACAAGGGATGACCGTTCTTGCTTCGCTCTTTGGTATTACTCTCGCTCTTTTGAAATTACCTTTCTGGTCAATGACAATTTCAATATGTGCTTTTTGTGTGGTGTGGCAGATAGGAAGCAGCGGAACTACATTATCATCAGAGCCAGCCCCAATCATTGCCTGACAGTTTTCATAGGTTTCATACAACTTCTGTATCCAGCTCATTTTGCAGCCTCCTCGATTTCATAGCCATCTAACAGGCCTTCCTCTTCTAATCCAACTGATACAGGTGGTTCAGCTTTCATTGGCCTTACAAGTTTTCGAATAGTGCAATCTTCAGGCCGGATGAAATTCATAATACCGTTAATCATCTTCGGCCGCCAGAAACGTGAATGAAATTCATTTTTGCCAATTTCGTCGGGATAGTCGAAGCCGTGGAACATTAAGTCAAAAGAAAGCTCACCATAGTTGTCGTAGAATCCTTCACCTTCTCCAAATCTGCATGGCTCCACATAGCCCTGACATTCCCTTGTTCCGAGAAAGACGTCCCTTCTTCCTCCTCTATCAATCATTCGTTTTGCAACGTAGTAATGCTTGTTTTCATTTCTGTCTTTTGCCATATCCTCACGATTGAGATTCCATTCAAAGTGTGCCTGTACTTGATATGCCATATCTGACAGATAAGTATAAATAGCCAGCGAGTTGCCCCCGCTATAATTAATTGGCTTAGCGCTTCGTGTCTGAGTTTTGATTGCCTTCATTACCCGAACCTTGTCGATAATCCAGACGATGGTTGGCTTCCAATACACTGAACTTATGATTCCTTTTAACGCCTCATAAGTCGGGATTTGGTATGAACATTTTTCGCCTCCGATCTTCGTTAGTGGATCGGTAAAGAGGGCGTATTTACCATAAACTTTAAATTCAACTATGTTATCCATTACATTTCTCCTAACAATCAGATAAAAATGGCATTTCGGTCACCCGATGCATACTCAGCCCAAAATCCGGGCTATAATATTGCTCGTCAAGATAATAAATCTCTGCTCCTTCTCGAACTTCATGAATGGCCTTTTCTAATTTCTTCCATTCATGAGGAAAGAGATTTACTGAATATCGCTGGGCAGCACGAATCAGTTTGTGTTGTTCCTTAATATCATCGGTCGAACATAATTCACTGACAATTGCCTTCCCATCTTCGTAGGGAACAATGACACCTTGAGCAGGTGAATCAATTGCATGGAAAGCCTTTGAAGCAGTCTGGAAAGATTGCCGTAATGAAATACGAGGCGAGGAGTTATTATTAATCCTTTGATACTCCTTAACAGACAGGGTATTCGTTGAAAACATGCTGAATAGATTATCCTCTCTGCCCACTAAAGAAATGCTGGTGACTGGATAATTCATTTCATCTTTTCGATCATAGAAATAATACTTGTAGTATTGTTCCATTGCTTTAGGTCCGAGGATGTCCTTATCAAATACTTCAGGATTATTTTTGTATTCATCTAGCACACGTTCCGCTTTTTCAATACCTATGCGAATATCGGGTAACTTGTCGATGTTTTCTTTCCTGGGATTGATAATATAAACATTCCCAATTTCTCTAAGCTTATGCCGGTTGCATCGCCCGGCTGCTTGGGCAATTGAATCCAGTCCGGCCAAATAACGGATGACCGAGCCGAAATCGATATCCACGCCCGCCTCGATCAATTGCGTGCTGACGCAAATAACCGGCTGCTTAATGGAGAGAT
>CAZTKW010000129.1:0-8042 GCA_964614315.1 uncultured Pirellulales bacterium | reverse complement strand
AATCTATTTACTCCTGAGATAGCCATTTATTTGCCAGAGATTGGAGGTCTTCGTAATCGAGATAGAGGTTTCTGTTTATATCGCCTGTAAGATATATTCTGTCATCGACGTAGCTATAGCCCAGTTCTCCATTCTCTTGGGTACAACTGAGCCAGTCTTGGGCCAGAAATGCGAAGTCGCCGAGGTTGACGGTTCGATTTGCGCTAAGGTCTTCGGGTCTGTGAAGGGCGGATTCGAGCCCCTGGCAGTCGTCTCCGGTAATGGCCCATACTATATTGTTCGGAGGGTCGTTCATCGCAGTATTATCTTTCGAATCGCTTATTATTAAAGTATTGTCGGCGGCTATTACGGGTAAATTGAGCCAGTCGGCGTCTCTTTGGAATCGCGCGAGTTCTGCGCCGGTGTTATCAAGGACGCAGAGATAGCCGTCGTCGCCGGCGGCATAAATCAGGCCGTCATTTCCTGCGGTCAAAGTAAGGCCGCCTCTCATACCGAGACGCGTACCCCATTTGACACTGCTGTTGGGGTCAACGGCGCGCAGATGTGCATCATCAAAAGCTACGTAAATTGTTCCGTCAGGTCCCAAAGTCGGTTCAGACCAGCAGTTGGCGTCCGGATAAGTGCCTGTCATAAAATATCCCTCTGGAAGAGAGGGCGGGTAATCGGTATCATACCAAATGAATGGTTCAGCACCTCTGCCGCCTTCCCAGACAGTAGGTGTCAAATCTTTAGCCCAGAGAAGAGTGCCAGCGGTGGCGTCAATTGCATAAAGACTTGGGTCATAGACCAGAGCCTGATATATCGTGTTGTTTTCAGCGACAACCGATGAGGCAAAGGGCCAGCCTTCGGAGTCAAAGGTACAGGCCCATTTGAGGCTTCCATCGTTGGGGTCGATTGCATAGAGATTGGGGTCATACAGGCCGGCAATATAAATGGTGCCATCGGGTCCTAATGAGGGGGAGGCGAGGACAGAGCCAGAGGAAGCTGTGAAACTATTTGTATCGAATGTCCAGAGTTCGCTTCCATCGTTACCGAGGGCGTAAAGTGAACCATCCTGTGAGCAGACATATATGTCTCCGTCATCGGAGACGGCGGGTGAAGAATAGATAAAACCGTTGGTATTGTGTGTCCACCGCAGTGTTCCGCCGATGCTGACGGCGTGGAGCCTGCCGTCACGACTGCCGACATACAAGGAACCGTCAGGGCCTACTGTAGGTGAACTCAAGAGCGGTGAACCTGCGTCATAGGTCCATAAGAGAGAACCATCAGCGGAATTGAGTGTATATAACTTACCGTCTTCACATGCGATATGCACGCGGTTATCCGCGCCGAGTGTAACGCTTCCAGTTATTCTTTCGGTAGTCTCAAACTGCCATTTTACACATCCGAGTTCGGGGCCGTAGTTCTGGCTTAAGCCTATCCTGTCGAAATTACCGCCGAGGGATTTCCACATCGATGAGACTTGTGGATGGATAAAATCAGGCTTGATTGTGAACAGTCCGCTATCTACGCAGATGGCACAGGGGTCGGGGCTGTTTGGAGCAATTGAAACCAGGCACTGGTTTGAATCAACAGCGGGCGGAAGCTGCCAGATGTAACAGCCGGTATCGGCGACATTATTTTCAACCGGTGTCCAATCGGCGCCGCTATTGCCGCTGTAGGAAATATCAACAGTTCCGGCTATACCGTGACTTGTCCAGTTGATTTGGTGTGTGCTGTTCTGTATCCAGACTTCATCGCCCTGGGGCCTGGTCACTACAAGCATCGGTTCAAATTCATCAATGCCCATATCGATGCGGGTGCCAATAATTCGCGGCTGACCATCCATATCGGTGCTGTTGGAGACCCCCAGGAAATTGGGGAAGCCGGTATTGATGCAGGGCGAGCTGCTCTGCAGATGCAAATCGCCGAAATCGTCATTTGCGCCCTCGTCTATACCGGGTGTTGCGGGGTCGTCTGCCCATCCGTCGCCGCCGTCATTGGGGTCGCGGACGAATATCGGGTAGTCATCAATGTTGTGGTAGTTGGGGTCACCTAATGGAATGTTGTCGTCGTCGGGGTCATCATCCTGAATACAACTGTAAATTAAATCTATTTTCAGTGACAAGGCTGAATACCAGCAATTAATCTGAGCAGATTCGCCGGTGCCGGTGGTATCCGTGTTTGCCCAGAGGATGGAGTTGGTCAACTTGATAAAAGAGCCTTCACCAGCGAAGATACCGCCGCCGTAGTTTCCAGCGAGGTTTTCGGTTATCGTGCAGTTGTTAATCACTGGAAAGGTATTGTTACAATACAAGGCGCCGCCGTCCTGGCCGGCTGTGTTGCCTGTCATCATGCAGTTGATTAGTGAGAGTCTGCTTTCGTTACAATAGATACCGCCGCCGTTATCAGGTACGGCTCGATTAGCGCTTATAACGGAATTTGTAATAGTCACATCACTATTGCTACCGCAGTACATTCCGCCGCCGTAGTCGTCGGCAAAGTTACTGCTGATAGTGCAGTTGTCAATAAGATATATGCCCTGGTTTACAAAAATACCGCCGCCATATCCACCATGTGCATTGCTGATGTTGCAGTCGGAGATAGTCAAGGTGCTTATCTCTCCCAAAGCGTTAACTCCGTGACATTCAATTGCACCGCCATTCGGTGTACTGTAGCCATTGATGATTGTAAAACCTTCAATTTTGGAATTGGTGGTGGTGGTGGTCTCAAAATAAAAGGCACGGCCAAGGCCGTTACAGTCGATGATACAGTTTGCCGGGCCATTTTCGCTGCAAACAGTAATACTTGTTTGGTCCAATTCAATATCGTAATTGCCTGTGCCTAAGTAGGTACCATCTGCCACCAAGACGGTATCGCCGTCCAAACAGGTGTCAACGGCGGCCTGAATGTTGTTGTAGTCAGCCGGCACGAGACGGATTTGGGCAGTTGCTAAAACTGAGTAAACAGCGATTAAAACGAGGCTCAGGGGTATTGTTTTTTTCATTTCGCCATCGCTCCTTATTATTATGCTTTCTCAATTTTATGAATAATTCGAGGTTTATTGTATCACAAATACTGAAAAAATCAAGTTTTTTTTCAGTATTTTTTTTCATTCCATGCTGTTTTTAGAGCGCAAGGGGGGCAAACGATAAGGTAAACTCCGGCAAAGCCGGTGCGTCGTTATTATTAAGGATATATAATGTGAGAGGGGGCAGTATCTTGTTTGAGTAAAAGAATTAAAAAAAAGTCTTGAAAGCGAGAATTTTGGGGTTATAATATTTGGGCAAGCAGAGATTTCTCTGCTTCGGTCGAAATGACAAATCAGGTTTTGTTAGAGGCTCTAAGAGAGGTGTCAATTTTATCAAGACAATTAATTGAGGGAGGTTTGGAAATGTTTTATTATAAAATTACTTTATTGATTGGAGCGGTGGTTTAATTTGTTGAATTTTGTGAGTTCAGGATTGGTGTGAGGGCTTTTACGAAGACATCAGCCAGGCGCATCATTCCCAAATCGTTGGGGTGAGCCCCGTCGACGGTGCCTTCGGTATCGGTTCCCAACATTAAATTGTTCGGTAAAAAGTGGAGGTCAGTAATTGCCTGTTCTTTCAATTTTTCATAAATAGAACGGACAATAATGCCCTTTGAAGTAGGAGAGTGGTTTTTGTAGCTGCAGTCTTCGGCGAGGAGAATTGGAGTAGAGGGGCGGAGTTCGCGGAGCTTTCTGACGAAAGGCCCAAAACGCTCGTGAATGTCTTTTTCACTCATATTCCAGAGGCAATCGATGACATAGACGGATGCGTCGAGTTCAGCGAGGAGTTCTGCGAGGGCGAGTTCCATCCTTCCATTTCCGGAGAAGCCAAGATTAATAATAGGGACGTCAAGTTTTCTTCCGACGATGGCGACGGCGGCCATTCCGGGGCGCGAGGCACAAGCTCCCTGAGTGATTGAGGTGCCGTAGAAAACAACGGGCTTGCGGGTTTTTGTTTTGGATTTATCGTGAGCGGCGAGTTTTTTGTCTTTTGGTACAGCGATTTGTACGTATTCGACGCCGTTATATAAGGGGAGATAAAGCATGTACTCTGCGGCCTGATTCAGACGGAGTGAGGCAGTGTTGGTGAGGGCGTCAGGCTGGGCGTTGTTGACGAATTGCCACTTTTGGTCTTTATGCCTTGAATAGAGGTCCAACCCACTGACGGCAGTGGCGGGCATGTGCGGGAGGGCGAGTGTTTCGCTCAAGAGTTTCCATTTAACGTCGATTGAAGAAGCGTTGGTGGTGAAGTGTATGCTCATTCCGGCGGAGTTTTTACTTAGCTGCCAGACTTCCTTTGGGACGGATTTTTTTGCTTTTGCCGGGAGGCGGTCGTAAAAAGATTCGGTATTTTTCCAGCCTTTTCCCTGAATTTCGAGGCTTTGACAGTCGGACCATATTGATTTTGGGCCGAGGTAGAGTTCAGTAGTGCAATGGTTTAGTGTTTTTGTGAAAATAAAGCACAGGACAAAAACAACTATCAGAAACAACAGGACCAATCTGACAATATGATTAACATATTTCATTTTTTGTGCTCGCCATTAAGAGCCTATCCAATACCCTGCTCTATTGCGGTTGGCGACAGAGGCTGAACTTTTTATTAATATAACGAAAACTTTTATTAAACGCAATTATATGAGTTTTTTATTTTAAGAGTTTTTCGGTTATTGTTTTTTTGGGGGCGGCGGAGTTATATTTTTTCTGTCCGGGCAGGGGTGTTCGAAGGGCATTTTGCCGCCGGGCCAGGAGCCTTTTGCGGGGTGGTCGATTTCGGCGTATTTTTTTGCCAGTTCAATAACGGCATCGTCGTCTTTATCGACGTATAGTTCGAACCAGTTGCCGGGGGAGCCTTTCTTTGCGATTCTGATTCCAGCTCCCAGTCTTCCGCGGTGGTCACCTCCGGCGCAGTCGGCTGCAAGGAGAGAGGCGATGAGGCGGTCTGCAATGCTGCCTTCTGTTTGCTCATAAGCCTGTGCCATTGCGAAGACGACTTCCCGGCCGGTAAGGGTGTTTCCCTGACAGGCGTAGTATCTTCCGGAGAAAGCCCCCCACCAGATGCCGGAGGGGTCAGCGTTTGCGGGGTTTCTGTTTGCGGCCCGGCCGTCCATGTCGATGATTGCGAGCTGGCGTTTGTCGCGGCGTTCGTCGTCTTTTAGCAGTTCTGCGAGGACCTCTTCGGGGAGTTTGCCCTGCTCAAGGAGGTCGAGGGCCTTAGTTGACCAGTCGGGATTGTGCCAGTGCTGAGTGCAGAATGCTCCGACGCCGGGGCGGACGAATGGGACAATTTTTCCGACGGCAGGGTATCTGCTTGCGACGGCAGCGCCGCAGACGCCGGTTTTGGGGTCAACGGCAACGATTGAAAAAGTGCCGGTGACGCCGTGGTCGGGGAGTAATTTTGCGTGGTCTGTTTTGTTCGAGTCAGGACAAGGGGTGCAGCAGCCGCACAAGAATGTCGCCAGCAAAATTAACAAGAGATACAGATTTGTGGTTTTGAGGAAATTGATTTGAAGAAGATTAAGTGTACTCATTATTTGGCCTCATATTATAATTTGATGTTTTCGTCGAGTAGAAACACAAGGGCAATTACCCGTTGTTCACAGTCAGATTTGATGCAGCGCATATATTTTCTTTGAGCCGTATTACCATTGACAATGGGAGCTTTGAACTTTATTGTACACGGTTTTCTGTTAGTATAACAGTGAAATGTTTTTGGCGAAAGTTTTTTTAGGAGGCAGTCAATAAACCTGTTAAATATCAAGCCTGTTGCGATTTTGTTTAGGTGGAAATATTTTCCAATCGCCCCTCAACTGGTTATGTTAGCGGCGTACATTGGGCTTTTCATTGGAAGTGTGAGTGTGGGGTATGAGCCCCGTATTGACAAATACCTTTCCAGCACCAATTTAGCGAACCAGTTGGTGTGGAACATCTGGTGGCCGATAGTTCTGGTTCTGGCGGCGGTGGTCGGACGGGTGTGGTGTGCGGTCTGTCCACTGGAGTTGCTGAACAGTCTTGGCAGCAGGATAGGCTTGAAGAAGAAAGTACCCCGTGTGCTTAAAAGCGGGTGGGTGATACCGGGGTTTTTCGCGTTTATCCTTTTCGGGGCTGTTTACTATTTAGGTCTAAAGCAGGCACCAAGGAGCCTGGCAGTTTATCTGGCATCTGTCTGTTCCATAGCGTTTTTGATGGGCCTGATATTCGAGAAGCGCTCTTTCTGCTCGTACGTTTGTCCTCTGGGGAGCATCATCGGGATGTATTCCTACATTGCCTGTATGGAATGGCGTGCAGATGACCCGTTAGTTTACAGTACGTGCAAGAGCCATGATTGCGTTGCAAAGGAGAACCGTTATAAGTTGTTCGGTCATTCCTGCACATCAAATCTTTTCCCTGCGCGGATAAAGGATAACCGCGACTGTTTGTTATGCGGTAACTGCCTGAAAGCGTGTCCCCATTCGAATTTCAGATTGTCTCTGCGTATGCCATTTAAGGATTTTTTTACAAAGATACGTCTGAAACCTTCGGAGATGGGCATTCTTCTGCTGCTAATCGGCTTTGTAAATAACAACTGGGAGGCGCTGGTTTTGTTTACTTTGATTCCTCTGTTGGTGTGCCTGGCTGTTTCGTGGAAGTCACTCAGGGAAATGCTGAATGCTTTTATGGTGCTTGCTATTCCGACGACGGCTGCTGCTCATATGCTGCACGCTTTGCGAGGTATAATCTGGAACCTGCCGAAGTATAAGCTGAACTTTATGGATCCGCTGGGTGTTCGGACAGCGAAGATGCTGGCAGATAAGACACTTACTATTGACCACAGTTGGCTGGGTCCATTATGGAAATTGCACGACAATATAATGGGGCTTCTTTACGGCGCTGTGTTTGCGGTGTCGGTGATGATTATAGTTAAAAGCCCCATAACTGAGAAGATTGGCTGGTTGGGGAAAGCAGGGCTTATAATAAGCGTGGCTTTATACATCGCCAGTTTTTACATCAAGATAAATATATAGTCGCTAAGTTCAACGTCTAAGAGTAATCCTATTTATGTCAGTTGAAGTACAATTCGATAGAACACTCTTGCGGCCATGAAGATGACGACGATGAACCCGATTCCGCCGAGAACATTCAAGATAATTTTGTTTTTGCGGTCGCCCATGATAGCTTTATTGTTTGCCATCCAGAGAATTGTAGCGGCCATAAGAGGGTTGCCGAGAACGGTGAGTGCCTGGCCGAAAATGATGAGTTTTATCGGCGGTTTGCCTGACTTTAAGGCGAGCATTGCTATAATCATGCCGATAATTAAAAGGAGGGCGGTGAAGCGCCGGGGCCAGGTGTCACTTAGTTTGGGCGGTTTTCCGAGGCCGTCAGCTAAGATTGAACCGCCAATCATTACGTTTATGAGGAACGGGTTCATTGAAACTGCGAGCAGGCCGATACAGAAAATGATGTGGGCGGTAGGGCCGAGCAGGGGTCTTAGTGACTGCGCGAGTATGCCGATATCGGTTGCGGGTTTGCCGGGGATGACGGTGGCGGTGGTTATCATAATAATTAAACTGATAGCGGTGAGGACACCGATGCCAAAGACGGCGTCACCGGTTCCGCGCTTGCAGTCGTCAATAGTCCAGCCTTTCTCCCTGACGAGATTTCCCTGAAAGAATGCGCCGCCTAATGAAAAGGTCGTGCCCAGGAGAGAGGCAACGAGAATCATCGGGTCCTGGATGGCACCGGCGATTTTTTTCGGGAAGCTGAAAGTCAGGCCTTCGGGCATGGAGGGGACAAAACCTTTTATTATTCCGAGGATATCGGGGCGGGCCACTATGAGGTTTGCGACGAAACAGAAGACCATAATTCCGACCATAAATTTCATAAGCTTTTCAACGGCTTGATAGACCTTCGTGGTAGAGAAAATGAAGAGAAGGATAAGAGCGTTGATTACGAGCAGTACGCCGCAACTGATTAGCATTTTTGTCTGGTCGGTCATTTGTTCGGGGTTGCCGAAGATGCGTGCGATACCGAGAGAATTAGCGGCGGTGGCGAAGGC
>CAZTKW010000128.1:7544-8042 GCA_964614315.1 uncultured Pirellulales bacterium | reverse complement strand
AGAAGAACTCTACCCTGAAGGTCGTGTTGGGCGTGCTGTTCAGGGTTCCACTGATGGTTGTCGTGGTGCCGCTGGGGACTGCCGAAGTCAGGACCGGGAAGTTCTGTAGGTTGTTGACTCCCGTGTCTGCGTCGCCCGGGTCGTTCGCCGTCACCATGTATGGATCTAGGTCGATCCCAAGGTCCCGATGGGAATGGATTGAGTTGCCCAGCACTGTGTTGCCGGTGCCCATCCAGCGAATAGCTACGCCCACCGCATTAAACGCGATGGTGTTGCCTGCGCCCGGGACGGTGCCCCCTATCGTTGTGTTCGACGGGCCGTCAACGGCTATCCCGAGGCCGTTAGCGAGTTCATCGATATCGCCCGGGAGCGGGCGGCCACTCCTGTTGACGCCGAGGAAGTTGCCCTGCACGACGTTCCCGGAGGCGCTGCTCCAGTTGATATCGATGGCTGCGCCGTAGTGGCCGGAGATGACGTTCCCAGCGCCTGGCTCCGTCC
>CAZTKW010000128.1:0-7534 GCA_964614315.1 uncultured Pirellulales bacterium | reverse complement strand
GTCCCGCCGATGATGTTGTTTGGGGACCAGTTGATCTCTATTCCCGTGGACGAGCAGCAGAGCATGAGAGAGCCGTCGGCGCTGACACCAATGTTGTTCCCTTGTATCACGTTTCCCTCGGCGCTCGGACCGCTGATCTTTATAGCCTGCGAACCGCCAACTAGGACATTGCCCGCACCAGTTGAGGAACCACCGATCGTATTGTTGCAGGGTTCGTCGTTCTCCTGGGGGTAGTAGGGATTGCCGAGTCGGACGTCGCGTTCACTGGTGGTGCCAATGTAGTTCCCTTGCACCAGGTTCCCTGTTGCTGCGGCACCTTCGATGCGGATGCCGTCGATCTTGTTTGCGGAGATGACGTTGCCTGCCTCCGGGCTGGTGCTGCCTATGGTGTTGTTGGGCGACCCGTCAATTTCGACGCCATTCCAGCCGTTAGGGAGCGCGGTGCGGCCGGTGCAGTCGGTGCCGATGAAATTGTTGTCGATGAGGTTACCACCGTTGCCCGCTATGTTGATCCCGTGCAGACTGAAGCTGTTGATGACCAGGCCGCGGATGGTTGTGTCGCCTCCCGTGATCTTCAGGCCGTCCGCGAGCCCCGCCTTCGAGCCGTCCAGCTCGATCGGAGGCGTGCCGACGTAGCCGGGCTGTGTCGTGCCGTCGATGGTCACAGGGTTGGTGATCTCAGGGAGCGCTGACAAGGGTCTGATCGTCAGCGGGTCGTCCGGCTGCATGTGGAATCGTATGGTCTCCCGTTCCGGGGTGGCGTTAGATTCGGCGATGGCCTCGCGTAGGGTGCACTCACCAGCCTCGCAGGTGCCGGAACCGGGGTCCGCTGAACTGTTCACGATGATGATAGGCTCTGTCGTGACGGGCACCTCCACGGCCAGCGAGTTGTTGGAAACAGACACCTCGCCGGGTACAGGCTCAGCCATGGCAGTAAGGACGTAAGGAACTGGGCTTGCCTCCGGCACGTACCAGGTGAAGGAGAGCGTGGCGGAGTCGAGTGGGGCCAGCGAGATCTCCTGGGGGGACCCGATAATGCTGCCGCCGTCCGCCTCCAGGGAAACGGAGAAGGTCTCTGCGAAAGTGCCCGGATTTGCTGACGTGACATACACCGGTATCTGACTTCCCTGTAGAACGGCGGAGGGAGCGCGCAACTCCGCTACGGCCACATCGTGCTCCGGAGCCCTGACTCTGGCTGTGATCGAACGGGAGTTGTTGGCTGTGTTGACGTCTCCCGGAGCGCCCATGGCGGATGCTGTAAGTGTATAGTCAGCGGGAGGCAGGCCCGTGGTGTCCCATGTGAACGACACTGTAGCGTAGGAGTCGGTCTCCAGGGTGACCGTCTGGGGCGAGTCGGGGACGGTGCCACCGCTGGCCTCAAGGGCGACGGAGAGCGCTTGGCTGGAGGCCCCCTCCTGGGCTAGAGTTACGTCGATCTGGGCGAGGTCCCCCAACAAGATCAAGGGGGGCGCAGATACAGCGGTCACCGCCACGTCATATGCTGCCGCTGACCACGCAAGGAGCAAGGGCTCGTGATAGTCGTCAGGGTCGCCGGTGAAGCCGAAGATCCCATCCTGAGCAGCCCCAGCGGCAATAAGACGGTTGCGCACGGCGGCCGCGCCAGCGGCATCCGTGGGCTTGCCGTGCTCAAGGATATCGAGGGCGGCGGCCCCTGCTACGTGCGGCGCTGCCATGCTGGTGCCGCTCATGGTTGCGTACTCACCTCCTATGTAGGTTGAGTAGACCCTGACACCGGGGGCGGCAATGTCCACCAGCGGGCCGTAGTTGCTGAAACAGGCGAACACGTCGTCGCCCGTCACCGTGCAGGACGTAAACCGGACCGTCTGAGGGTTAAGGCTTCCCGGCTTTCCGTCAAAGTCGGCGATTGCTGAGGTGGCCAGCACATCTGGGCAGTTGGCCGGGCTCTGAGAGCCGGCATCCATGGCACGGTTTCCAGCCGAGACCGCGTAGACCACTCCGGCGGCCGCTGATTGCGTGATCGCCTGGCAGAGAGCAGTGCTGGGATTGCTTCGGATGCTTATGTTCGCTGCTTCAATGGTTGCTGCGTTGGCTGTCACCCAGTCCACCGCCTCGATTAGGCAGGAGAGCCTGCCGCTGCCGTTCTCGTCCAACACCTTGACGGACCAGAGCCGAGCGCCCGGAGCCACACCCACGACGCCAATGGAGTTATCGATGGCGGCGGCGGTGCCAGCGACGTGCGTACCGTGCCCGTGGTCGTCCGCATACGAGCCGCCCCCACAATCGGGGCCGATGAAGCGGACTCCACCCGCAACCCGAAGGTCGGGGTGGTCTAGCTGTATGCCAGTATCAATAATGGCGATGTCGACATCCAACTGATCGTCCACGCCGTCGATCTTGGCCGTGAGGTTGAGGTCGGCATCGACACGGTCGACGCCTAGAGGCAGAGTCTGCGAGCTGCTGGCGTGGAGGTCGTCCACCGTGACGATGCGATCTGGCTCGACGGAGAGGACGGAGGGGTCGGCGCGGAGGCGACGAACCTCCTTATCGGAAAGGCGGCTGGCGAATCCCCTTAGGGCAGACTCGTACACCATCTGCGGCCGCAGGCCATGGCGAGCCGCCGCCGCCTTAGGCGAGCGTGACTCCTTGAGCAGCACGATGTAGCGGCCGGGGATGACATCGCCGTCGGCCGCGGCCTGAGGGTGACCGGCCGGGGTAGGGCAGAGAAGAAGCAAGAGAACCCCAAAGGCAACGGCGCCTAGCGATAGAAGTTTCCTTCTGAGTGACTCTGCCATTCATCCGTCCCTGGTACGCCCCACCGTTCGGGGCCATTTTCTGTGTTCAGCGTTGCTGCGAGCCGAGCCGCTGTGGAAAGGCGAGCCGACAGCAGACGACTGCCGATCCCTCTTCCCCTTTCGGCTGTCGGGGCTTCGCCGCCGGCGAGCTCACCGCCACCAGCCGTCACCGCGGCCTGACGAGCCGTTGCCCACGTTGTCAAGCTATGCCATTACGCGTAATCTGTCAAGGGGGTCTATCGACAGACCATCCGTCGAAGGGCTGTTTTCGTAGCCTTAGCGCTCCTGAGCAGACTATCGCGCTGCTCTTCGAACGTATCCGTTCTACCGTGGAGGGCTACTTCCCCCAGGCATACGACGACAGGCTGAGCGCCCGTGCCCCTAGTGGTTTCACGATGAAGTCATAGTGTGCGCTCAAACACGTCGTGTCATCGAGGTTGCACGCGGTCAGAGGAGAGCCTGCTTCATCGGCAGGGGCTCTATCGCGCTGGAGGCTGACCGTGAGCATGGTGCGTGCCGAAACCCCACTTCCGACGGTGGTAATTCACAGCAGCCTGGCGCTTGTGCCTTCGGGGAAGCAACTGCTAGAAGAAGGCGATGCGCGAGCGGCAGTGCTGGATCGCCACCGCGCAATACGTCTCGGCATGGGCGAAATGGTCCGCCTTGCCTTGATCGACGTAGCGGGCAACCCAGTTCCCAACGGAGTTCTGCTCTAGCACCCGGGACAACGCCATCATCTGGCGGTAGTACTCCCCCAGCCCGTCCCTGACACGGCCGCCCAGGACGCGAGCATTCTTGGGAATCTCCGCGGCCTGCGTCTGAAATGCGTGGAACATCTCGTCCAGTGCCTGGGTGCGGTTGATGCGGTAGACCTGAACTCCGTTCTCCCAGACTGATTCATGTCCAGGGTCAGTTCGGTTGTAGTAGGCGAGGCCGACCCGGACTTCGCTCTCCTTGCCGGCAAACTCCAGCGCCAGGCGCTGCTCGGGCAAAGCATCGATTATCGCTCCCTCGACGTTATAGCGCCGGACCAAGTCCGATAGCGCATCCACCGTGTCGACTTCTCCTGTGAACACCGCCCGCGTCCGAGTTCTTTCGTCGTCCAGTGGCTGCCGGATCACCACGTGCAGCTTCATCCCGACGTCTACCCCCATGAATGTCTCCTCCTCGCAGCCGTCGGCCATGAGGTAGTCGCGGCGGCATCGATCGAGGACATCTAGGGTGAGTCGACCGCCCGGCGGCACGAAGGTTTCGCCCAGGACGGCGTTTTTGAACTCTTGTACGGCGGCCGAGGTCGTTGCTTAGCTCTCGTAGACCATCTGGGGGATGTTGGCCAGCGGAGAGTAGAGACGGTTGATGTGGTATCCCCGGACGCGGTCGTTGCCCGGCGCCGCTGCCTCCCAGCGGCCGGGGGCCCAGAGGTCGAGGGGCTTGCGACAGCGTCGAGGTCGGCAGACCACCAGCCCCCGCTTCTCGTCAACGTTTTCCTCCCACTCCAGGCGCTGGGCCAGGCCGCAACCGGGACACTTCAGGAAGTAGTATCGCTGGTCGGATTGGAGGAAGAGGGCGTTGATGCCGGCTTCGGGCAGGCGCGGCGTGGAGGCTACCCGCAGCCAGCCCAGGCGGCTGGATGCCAGGCGCTTCTGGGCCAGCTCGAGCACCCCCTCGGCCATCAGGTCATACTCGTCGAGAAGGACCACGTCGGCATCAACGGAGGTGAGCTGGCGGCGGCTGTCGGCGCCGCGGAGGTAGATGTAGCCTGCCCCGACCTTCTTTAACCGCTGGCGGGCTGGCCCCTGGCGGCCCGGTGGTGGCGGAAAGAGACGCTGCTGCAGGTACAGGCTCTCACCGATCGCCTTATCGAACCGAGCCTGGGAAAAGTCGTCCACGTGGCCCTGGGTCGGCATGACGTACAGGGCGTTGCCCCGGCCGCCCTGGCCGGTGTCGGCGACCCAGAGGGCAGTGTTGATGAGGTACTCGGAGATGAAGACCTGAGCCGCCTTCTGGATCACGATGAACGGGTGGGTGTCCCGGTAGAGGTCCTGGAGGGCTGGGATCAGCCGCATGGGCCTCCCCTGGAGGAAGCGATACGCCAGAGCCCAGTCCAGGAGGCTATTGGGGTTTCTCCTCGCCAGTTCCTGCTGCGCGGCGATCTGCAAGTTCAACCAGTCGGCGGAGCTCTTCATTGGTAAAGCTTCGAAGGTCGATGTGGCCATGAAGCATCCCTCCTTCCTCTCTAATATGGTCAGTGGGCTCGCCCCGGGCCAGGCGCTCCAGCCGCACGCCCTCGATGACAGCGCGGATGGCGTCGGTGGGCGCGAACTGGCCCGCGGGGAGATCCCGCAGTCGTTCGATCCCCTTCTGCTGCAGGGCCAAGCCCTCCTTGGCGTGTCGCTCGCTCATCTCCCGAAGGGCTTTCAGCTGCTCCTCTCGGTCCTTTTCGGCGGCCTGGCGTTCGAGATCCAGGAGGCGATCCTGTCAACAGAAAGCGCCCGACCAAGCCTCGAGGGTGCTCCGGCTCGGGGCCCGGGTGAGGCCAATGACGGAGGGGTTCTCTTGCAGGGCCCCGTGCAGAGCCTCCAGGCTGCGATGGGCACCCATCCTCACGTAGAAATCGAACGCCAAGCGATGTCGGGTGTGCTCCTTCATCGCATCACCTCCAGGTACCGGCGTGCTATCAGGGCTAGGGCGCGGCCTCGGCGGTTGGTACCCTCGAGGCCGGCCGCCACCTGTTGTACCGCCTCTTCGATGACCCGCTCGTCTTCGGGGCTGACGACGAAGGTGATAGCCCGCAGGTTGGTTTCCCCGTCGGTTTGCCGCTCTAGGTCCGCCAAGAGCTCTTCCAGGTTAAGATCAAGGAGATCCAGACTCTGGCGGATGAGGGCGGCGCTCTCGGGGAGGAGCTGGGCCAGCTCGTCGGGAGATGCCAGCTCGGCCAGCTCTCGCAGCAGCTCGGCCCGCTTCAGGGGGTCATCCTGGCCCTCAAGGCGGTTGAGGGTAGCGAGCAAAACCAGGGCACTGTGATCGTCGCACGGCCAGACATAGCAGAGAGCGTCTTCGTGACGCAGATGCTTGAGCACCTGCCAGCGCTGATGCCCGTCGAGAATTTGGTAGCAACCCGCTTCCTCCGGATGAGGACGCATCACCAGCGGAGGATAGTCGCGCTCGTGGCGGATGTTGGCCGCTAGCTTTTCCAGCCGCTCCTCGTCCATCACGTTGGCGTTGGCGGGGTCCGGCCGCAGGCGGTCCAGCGGGACGCGCACCAGGCGGTCCGTCTGGCGTGAACCGGCGTCACTGCGTGGAGAGGATGACGTATTCTCTGTTGCTTTCATTCTTCACCTCCGATGCGATGCTTCTGAGATGGCGATAGGGCACTTGAGCCGCCTTAACTTCGGGCCGATGGCACCGGACGAGGTCCAGCAGCTGGTCGAGGGTGAGCACAGCGTTATTGAGCGACATCAGCCAGACGGGGATATGGCTTGCCGCGTGGAAGAGCTCCTCTAGCGCCTCGGTGTGGCTGCTGAACCGGCTGGGCGGAAGCTCCCGCCCTTCGAGCAAGATGTCGAGGGCCCGATACTCCCTCTCATAGGTTGTCGTCCCTGGGTAGGGTGGGTCGAGATAGACGACATTTCCCTCGGTGCGGCTCAGGAAGTCCACGGCGTCCATCTGGCTCGCGGAGCCGCGGCCCGGGAAGATCGCCCTGTTGATCTGCCGCGCCATGTCCTTCACCGCTGGCGGCTGCAACAGGTGCATAGAGGCAAGGTAGTGGCCCACACGGTGGGGACTTACCCGATCGAAGTCGCCTTCAGCGGCGGCGCGGGCATCGGTTCCCCGCAGTTGGCTCATCGGCTGGCAGCGCAGGGCTCAGCGGAGCAGTAGTAACTCGGCCAGATAGCGCTTGGCCTCGGGGAGGGCCCTCGAGCGGGCCCAGTGCAGGCCTCGGTCCAGGAAGCGAGCGTGCTCGTGGCTGAACACGGACGGCGAGAAGCGCTCCTCCGCCATGCGGGGGTAAGCTTCTTCCGGCTCGCGGAACAGAAGCGCTACGTCGGCATCGCTCAGCGTGACGCTGGAGTTGGCGATGACGGCATGCCCCACCAGCGCTGAGCGGTAGGCTACATCGTTGCAGTGGACCTCGAAGCCATAGGCCTTGGCTAGCAGGCTGATGCTGCCGCCGCCCAGGAAGGGGTCGATGAAGGTGAAGTGAGACCAGCTAGACCGTGGGACCCTGCTCGCAAGCAGGGCGAAGATGAGCGGTACCAGACGGCGTTTCCCGCCCAAGTACGCGGGCAGGGCGTCATATAGACTCTTCATCTTTCACCTTCCTCTTCGGCATCGGAACCTCCTCTTGCTCCTCAGGGTTCTGGCGCTCGACAACCAGGAGCGCTATGTCATTCGCTAGCTTGGCCGCCAGGCTAATCGGCGACAGCTCCAGGTTCTCCAGCCGGCGGACCTGCCGCTTCCTCTGCTTCCTGCTCTTGTCCTCTCTCACCACTTACCCCCCGAATACGAAAACGCCTACCTCCGACCCGACTCCGCTCTGGGAGGATTTGTGGGCCGCTCGGCAGGCGCTCTAGCCTAGATATTTTGTTCTACTGTTTAAGTATCACACACTTCCCGGGAAATTACAGGCCCCGTGTCCACTTCTGGCGTGCCCGTACGCCATAGCGCGCCGCTGGGACGCCGGAACCCTAATCCGTGTCGGGATCGTTGACGCGCTGAGCTGTGTGAGCTAGCAAGTCAATGCTCTCCACACGCACGAG
>CAZTKW010000127.1:0-8107 GCA_964614315.1 uncultured Pirellulales bacterium | reverse complement strand
TATCTTATTGAAGGAGAGAACGCACCTCGTGTGGTTGCTACGGTTGGCGATGACGAGCTGATACTGACCAAGCTGGTAACGCCGACGGTAAGGGCGATTTTCAGGAATAACGCTGAAAAGGTCAAGGCATTAGAGTATGTTCAGAATCGCTCAGTTCAGGAACAACAAAGCGCGAAAATGCTCAAAGAAGAATTAAGCAAGTACGGCGTAACAGTCCTTGCGGTCCGCATCGGTGACGTTGGTGATGAGAAGAGCCTTGGTACACTTTTGAAGACGCAAACCGACCGTGAAATAGCACTTCAGGAACAGACAACATTCGAAGAACAGCAGCGAGCTGCAGAAAAACAAAAGGCACTGTCCTCGACCCAACAGGAAGCAGAAGAGGAAAAGCGTCTGGCGACGGCGGCGTACGGGGTCAAGGTGGCTGAACAGGACAAGCAGAAGGTAATTATCGCTGCACAGGCTGAGGCGGAACAGGTCAAGGTTATAGCTGAGGCCAAAGCGAAGGCTTACGAGTTGATTTCCCGTGTAATCGGCCCTGATAATGCCGCCCTTATCGAGATTATGAAACTGGTTGCCAGCGATGCTATCCGGATTACTCCCGAGGTAATGGTGGGCGGCGGTTCCGATATGACCGATGCTTTGATGGGGACTATTCTTAAAGGGATGCTGAAGAAGGAAGTCCAGGCCGGGAAATCCGGAAAATAAGTATTAGGCCAACAGTTCAGGTCGAGCGACTTTTCAAAATCGCTCGGCCTGAATATATCGTTGAAATCTTTTTACTGCAAATCACGGCATACAGCTTTTTTGATAATTGCTTAAACGCTGCTCTTGGCAGTTGAAGCTATTTTCCTAAGTTGCATCACATCCAGCTTTCCAGAGCCAAGTGTGGGCATCGATTCTATCTTTATGTAATTGTTCCGGCGAGGCTTCCAGATATTCGGCAGATTGCTGGCGGTTATAATTTCATGAAGCTTTTCGGCGGAGCCGGCCTTTTCCAAATATAGAACAACAATCTCTTCACCCTTTTTATCATCAGGGACACTTGTCACAGCTACGACATTTTCGTCTGTGTCAAGGGCATTTAGGAATACCTGCTCAACAGTAAGATGGGGCACCATTTCTCCGCCGATTTTGCTAAATCGCGACAGTCTGTCGGTTATGGTCAGGAAACCATCTTCATCAATTTTTGCAATGTCTCCGGTATTGTACCAGTCGTTTTTTATGACGCGGGCGGTTTCTTTCGGTTCATTTAGATAACCAAGCATAACGTTCGGACCTTTGACCATTAACAGTCCTGTCCTGCCGGTCGGGAGATGCTCCTCGGTTTCACAATCCACTATTTTCACCATTACTCCCGGAATCGGCTGGCCTACAGTACCCTCTTTGTTGACAATTCGGTCCGGGTTTTGCTCATCAGGAAGATTAAACGAAACCACCGGTGAAAGCTCTGTGGCCCCATAGCCTTCCAGCGGTCGAATTTTGAACTTAGCCTCAAAAGAATCGGCAATACTTTTCTTAAGTTTCTCTGCCCCCACAACCACCGCCCACAGATTGGCAAAATCGGCAGGTTTGGTTCTTCTTATATAGTTCAAAAGAAACGTCGGCGCGGCAAAGAGAACCGTAGAGCGATTCTTGCCGGCAACTTTGCCAACGAGTTCGGAATCAAGGGGATTGGCTACATAAGCGGCTGAGACGCCGCTGATTACCGGCAGCCACAATGAACAGGTGAAACCGAAGGAGTGGAAGAAAGGCAGTACGGCACAAAGGTTATCATCAGGTTTTAAGTGAAAGATAGTTGTTAGAGCTTTGATATTGGAAATGATGTTGTTGTGACTTAGCATAACCGCTTTCGGGCGGCCGCTACTGCCGGAGGAAAAGATAATTGTGGCCAAATCGTCGGCGCGATGTAGGCTGGCATTTGCCAGCAGCTGCGGAGGTAAAAAACATGCCTTAATATAGGCCTTTAATTTCGTGGTGAATTTGAGGCCTGCGACAATATCTTCAAGGAAAATAAGGCCTGGCAAATTTTCGATTTTTTTTATTTTTTCGAGGAAGCTGCGTGAAGAAATAATACATTTGACTTCACACTTTGCGAGAGATGATTTTATTGTCTGTTCTGAGACTATGTAATTTAGATTCACCGCCACTTTTCCGAGCAAAGAAACTGCGAAATTGGCAAGTGCTGCACCGACGGACGGCGGCAATATAATGGCAATTTTGTCCTGAGAAGGTGTGAGTTTGTCAAGTTCGACACTAAGAGCCAAGGCAGTTACAAGTGTTTGGCCGTAACTTAGATGTTTTCCTGTAGAATCAGAGATGCAACGTGCGGGCCAATTCTTACGTGCGGTCCTGACAAAATGTTCGCCTAAAGACCAATCGAGTTTTGGCTTTGCGTTATTCATCACTGAGTTGTTAAAAAGCCTCCATATTATATAGCAAATTCTTATGTCGGCATAAAACTATTTTGACCATTATGGAGCGAGGCAACTTAATCTGGGTTTTTTTTGTTTATTATGACAGCCTTGTTGCCAATTGGCAGTTGGAGAGTCAGGCTCCAGTTGTTGTCGTCAAGAGCTTCTTTGCTTCTGGCAAAGCCGTAAGCTGTGCCGTCGGCGTCCCAAAGAAGCTTACGATTATCCAGGAAATGGCCTATAGGGTATTTTCCGCTAATAGTCGCATAGTACCACTGCCATGGGAAATTATGGTCCTTTATGCCCTGGTCGATACCAGTGACATCCACATTGTGAGCAAAGGTCAAATCATACTGCGTCCAATCGAGTGTGTAGTCTCGCGTATAATAATGGTCAGCCCAATATTTGTTGCCGGCATCCATATCGATATCACCGAGCAAATTTTCCTGCCAATCACGCGGTACATAAGCATCCAAAAACGTCAGATGAATATCGGTTGCGGTTTTTTGAGCAAGGATTCTGGCGGCGGCGGTTGCGGCCCAGCAACCACCTGAATGAGCAATGAAATGAATATGTTGTAAGTCAGTGTCAAGAGCAAGGATTTGCTCTGCGAGGGCAGGGCCTGCAATATCAGCGGCGTATGTGGCAGCATCGGTGGGATTTAGACTTACGGCACCCTTAGCCCAATCAAAGTATCCGCAAAGCCAGAGGTCAGTATTCACATTCTGCTGTATTGCATCTGCCATATCTTCTGGCCAATCGCCCCTGCCCTTTTCAATCCATCCGTGTACGACCACCACCAAAGAGACCGGGTGTGATTTTGGCAGAGATGATTGGCGACCACCAACAAATCGCAATTTATCAGTGTGAGAATCTCTGCAGGAGTTTACACAACAAGCCGTTGCTGCAAGAACCATTATGATTGCAGTCAATATTAATATTCTTTTGTCAGACATAATTCAGAAGCACTCAATAGACTTGTTTGTCTTTGGCGAACCTGCTCAACAAAGGCTTCGAGGCGAGTGGTCAGAGTTGAGTCCTCCTGGCCGTCAAAGCTCAAATTCAAAATAGGCATCCCGCTACAGTCGCAACTTATGCGCATCGTTTGGGTACTGACGATTGTCGATGGCATACAACTAAAGGGCATAACATTTATGACTCCGCCGTGGCCGTGATGATAAAACTCGATCATTTTGCCTACGCTAAGTATCGCTTCGCCTTCAAAGGAATCGTGGAGATAAGGTCGTCCAAGTTCGATTACTTTTTCTATAGGGACTTCGGCCAACCGCCCAAATCTCCTCTCCAAAGGCTGGGCGAGAGTCTTTTCAATCTTTTTCTGGAAATAGCCCTGAAGCATATTGGCCATAAAGCTGCGCATATGTTTCCAGCGACGAGCCTGGCTGCTTCGAGTAAAATTGGTATAGTAAATCCACTCCGCCAATGAAGCCAAACTGCAAGCTGCCCCGAGTTCTTCGAGTCGGGCGATTAAGTTCATATTAGCAAATGGATGGCTGCGAACATAAATTTCACCGACTATTCCAATCGTCGGTTTTTGCACTTCAAGGTCTAATGGCAGGGCTGCAAATTCTTCTGCGATATTATCCATAAGCCGACACAACCGGGACAGAGAACCACGTTTTTCAATTGCCTGGAGCCATCGCCTGAGGGATTTTTCGTAGAGTTGCTGAGCCTGTCGGGTATCTTTGGCGAAAGGGCGCAGCCTTAAAATCAGCTTGCCGAGCAAATCTATTCCTGCCACTGCGGCCCATGTATCTTTCATAAAACTCCCTGTAGCGGAACCATTTATACTGGCAGTGAAGTCTTTATAGAAACTGCCGTCCTGGTTGGGTGATATTACAGGTACATCTGCTGCTCCGGCGTATCTGAGAACCAGCCTGTGCATACAACTGTACATTCCAAATCTGCAGGGTCCGGAACTTCCAGGCATAAAGAAGGCCGTCTTTTGCGGGTCAAAGTCTTCGGCAGTTATAACCTTCAGCATGTCGCCTGTAGTGATGGCACAGGGCAGGCACTCTTTGCCGGTAGTGAATTTTCTGCCCTGCAAAAGAGCCGAGTCATCGGCTATAGGCATAACCTCAGCCGGCTGACCGTAAGCTCTGAAGCAAGCGGCTACTCCATAAGCACAATCACTCATATATGGAATATATAATTTGCGTCCTGAAGCGATGATTTTCTGCGGCGTTTTGACGGTTAGTCCCTGCGGCTGCTGCTTATGGTGATAGTGTTTGAGGCTCTCAAAAAAAGCTTCAAGACGGGTTATGACACCGGCATCTGCGGAATGCTCGTCAAGCTCCAGCTGGAGGCAGGGCTTCTGAGCCATAATGTCCCTGAAAAAAGTCATCAGAAAAGAATCCGGCCCACAGCCGAAATTTGAAAGATATATCGCAAAAAGCCGCGGGTCTTTTTTGATTATTTCCGCGGCCCTTAAAATCTTCTGACCGTAAGTCCAATATATCTGACGGTGCAGGGATTCGTCGGCGATTTCAGCGTGGTCAATATCCAGCATATCCATAGGTATTGCCTGAACGCCAAGCTCGGTGAGTTTCTTAGGCAGTTGCAAATTCAGTCCCTCATCACAGCCGTTATAAGGGCGAGAAATCAAAACAAACAGTTTCTGTTCGGCCTCTGTTTGTGAAAGGATTTCGGCGCCCTTCTGTTTCAAAACATCCTCGAAAGATCTCTGAATAGAAAAGGACTGTTTAATCGCTTTGCGAACTTCCGAAGCAGGAACGTTTAACTGTCTGCCAAGTTCTGTGAAAGTTTTTCGCAACAGTTTCCGTCCTTCACCCATACGAATCGGAGCAGTCAGGATTTTTGTTCTTCCAGTTTCTAAAGTTTTTTTATCGAGCCCGGGGCTGCCGTCAAGTTTGTCGGCAAAAGCTGTTCTTGCCTGATAAGGTAATGACTGGACGTAAGGACACAATTGATTGTGCCTGTTCATAGGAAAGCTTGCTGTCATCGAAACGATGCTCGGCAGAAAGATGTAATCAACCTGTTTTTCTATCAACTCTGCGACATGGCCGTAGGCAACCTTTACCGGAAAACAGGTCTGAGCTGTGACGGTTTCTACTCCCATGCGTATTATTCTTTTATCTGTCCGGCCGGAAAGAACCACGTTAAAACCCAGCAATTTGAAGAATTGAGAAAATAACGGCAGAAGCTGCCAGTTAATCAATGCCATAGGAATACCTATTGAGGCCCCGGTTTTGTCGGTGTTTTTGTGTTTGTCAGTTAAGCCCGCAAATTCCAGCAACTTTTGCCTGAGATATTCGAATGCATCCGGAGCTTTTGACTTCAGGTTTTTTTTCTTGAGATTATATCTGTCACAGCGAGAACCATAGTATAAGGGCTGGGTCTGCGGCAGCTGCACTTTCTTGATTTCACAGTGGTTTGGGCAGTGCTCACAGGGGAAAGATTCTACACTGTAGTCGACATGCGCCAAGTTTTCGAAACCTCTGAAATTACTTTGGAGTGTTTTTCCAGAGTTTTCGGCGTTTTTTTTCATATTTTCAGCGGCAATCGATGCCGCCCCGATTGCTCCTGTTACCTCGTGATGGTCGGGGACCATAATCGGCTTTGCTGTTGTTTTTTCAAAAGCGGCCCATACGGCTTTGTTGAAGGCGGTTCCGCCCTGAAAACAGATATTGTTTCCTATTTTACGTCGGCCGACTACTCTATTAAGATAATTTTCCACTATGGAATAGCTTAAGCCAGCTACCAAATCTTCGGTTTTCGCACCTTGCTGCTGATAGTTCAGCAAGTCAGATTCCATAAAAACGGTGCATCTTTCGCCGAGCTTTATTGGGCCGGTGCTGTTAAAAGCCAGTTGTGCAAATTCCTCGTTAATGTTTATTCCTAAGCGTTGCGCCTGCTCTTCGAGGAAAGAGCCGGTTCCAGCGGCACAGGCGTGATTCATTTCGAAATCCACAACCACCCCATTTTCGAGTGATATATATTTGCTGTCCTGTCCGCCAATTTCAAATATTGTGTCAACGTTTGGATTGACTATTGCGGCCCCGGCGGCCTGAGCGGTTATTTCATTTATGACCACATCGGCACCAATAAAATCGCCGGTGAGGTATCTGCCTGAGCCGGTAGTCGCGGCTCCGAGGATTTTTACCTTTCCAGAGACCTTTGCGCCGACTATGTCCAGCCCCTGTCGGACGGCCTCCAAGGGTCTGCCGGCAGTCATCAAATATGCCTTGGCAAGGACTCTTTTTTTCTCATCGATAACCGCTACGTTCGTGCTTATCGAACCTACATCCACACCAAGATAGGCACTTATCAGCCCTGTTTTGTCTGAGAGTAAATGGTCGTAAACCACACTTTCGGGCGGTTGTAAACTCGGCCTAGCCAGAGGCTGGCGTCGAGGAGCATCCTGGAGAGCAGAGGTTCGCTGTGCCAGGTAGCTGTCGATTTTTTCCAGGTGAATACAGCCGTTTCTTTTATAGCTGAACCTCTTTTTAGATAACAGCACTGCACCAATTGCGCCGGTAAAAAAGTGCTCTTTCGGGACAACAAGCTGCCCCCGGTCTAAATCAAAAACCGGCTCCAGGGCCCTGACAACACCCGTATTGGCTGCGACGCCGCCTGTGAATACGAGCGGTTTTACAAACTCTCTGCCACAGCCTAAATTACTCTTTAAGTTCCTTGCCAATGCAAGGCATAATCCAGCTATGATGTCACAATTTGGCGTGGCCTGCTGCTGAAGGTGAATCATATCGCTCTTTGCGAAGACCGAGCAGCGTCCGGCCATTCTTGGGATGTTTTTGCTTTGCAGGGCCATTTGACCGAACTGGCTTTCGATATCTATGCCAAGCCGTTGTGCCTGCTGGTCAAGAAACGAGCCGGTTCCGGCGGCACAGACAGTGTTAAGTGCGAAATCGCGGACTTTGGCCCGGCCGTCTTCTCTGGTAAGAAAAATGAGTTTACTGTCCTGACCGCCCATTTCGATTATCGTTGCCTGCTTCAGGTTCGGATACAAATGGCATATTGCCTCGGCCTGGGCAGGGACCTCGTTTACAAAGGGGATATCCAAGAGCCTGGCCACAAAGCGACCGGCTGAACCCGTTGCCGCAGCAAGTACGACATCCGTTGGATTTATCCGGCTGAAAACCTCCGCCATCTGGCAACGTACCGTTTCTATCGGCCTTCCTTTTGTGCGCTTGTAATCGCAGATGATGATACTGCCGGCATCATCAAGCACAACTATATCACTGCTGGTCGAGCCGATATCAATACCTATATAAAGCCTGTGAGGACTATGTACCGGCTGAAGCCGACCTGTCGAGCCTGATTTATTCCTCTCAGTCTTTGCCCCTGCGTCCATATTCACCTCCACTACAGTCCCAGCCTTAATTGACGCTTAGCTTTCATAATAATATTACACTCTATTTCCCGCGGTGTCAGGTTATTTTTGCATTTTTTTTAGCTGCCTGACGACGACAACAAAGCAAATGTTGTTACGAACATTGCTCTGATTATTGCTTTTGCAAAACACATTCGACTACCGTCTTTTCTTGTAACTTTTACTTTACCGCTATTTCAGTCGTTTCACACCATCAATATCGATTTAATTGAACGGTATCGTCCCGGCTCAGGCCTTTGACTTTTTCAACTCGAATGCCCGAACAATCACGTAAGCTATAAGCGCGAAAACAAAGAATACAAGA
>CAZTKW010000126.1:0-8163 GCA_964614315.1 uncultured Pirellulales bacterium | reverse complement strand
AGGCATCCTGTCGTACCCAGGCCGCAATTGAACGTGCACCAAGCGGAGTGGGACAAGCTGTGTCATACCAGGTATCATCTCCATTGGTGATGTTCATATACTGATGACCAGCCGTTGCATCTAATTTCAGTGCCCACTCTACGCCGCGGGAGGTGGTGTCAATATCGACAATCGTCGCGCCACCCATAAGAACACCGTCGGCTGCAGTACCAGCCGTGCCCTGATTAGCTGTGCTGGGACTGGTTATCCCAAAATTGTAGTACGCAATTAAAGCCCCGTTTGATATGCTCCCAGCCAAACCCACCGCCAAAAAAACGCTCACTAAGTAGAATAATTTTCCCTTCATAATAACATCCCTCCTGAAAAAATTAAACTAAACATGTCTCACTATGAATGGCAATCGTATTACAACATCACACCCTTTGCCTGCTAATATTTGCCGCACCATTATTTATAATAATATAGTGCCGCTTTACACAATTATTGTAACACTTTTTTCCGAATTTTTTCACTTTTTCCGGGGATTTCTTGAATTTTTATCAAAACACCCACCTTTTTTGTAAAATTAGCGTCTAAAAACCAAAGATTTCCCACCGACGCCTAAAATTGGCTAATTGCTGCTTTTAACTTTCTTCATCGCCTCTTCAAGGTATCTTAGCAGGTGTTTCCTGTCCGGCCCGCCCAAATGCTCCCAGGGCAGATTATCATCAGGACCAAACCCCCTTTGTGCGGTCGTTTCAACATCCAACCCGAACTTTTCAAAGGCCCTTTCCCAAATCCCGTAATCAAAACACTCGTCCCACAAGTCAAATTTCGCCCCGTTTCGCCAGGCCTCTTCAACAACTCCGCACAAACTACGGTCCCCCCGGCCTATTGCCGATTCCAGAACGCTGCGATTGATATTGTGAAACTTGAACTGAAGAAATCTTGCGCGAAGTTTTCTCTTTTCATCGAGTATCAGTTGTTTTGCCTTCTCGAAATAGGATTTTGGTTTTTGACCCAGCCAGCCGAACGGCGTGTGCGGCTTGGGAACAAACCAGCTTATCGTTATATTGATTTGGCCGGTTTTGCCGTCGACTTTTTTGCGTAGTTTTGCCAGTTGAAATGATAAGTCCACAATCCGCCTTATATCCTCCTCTGTTTCGCCCGGCAAACCAACCATAAAGTATAATTTGAATCGCTGCCAGCCGGCTCGGTAAGCTGCTTCAACCGCTTCGAACAAATCCTCGTCCTTTAAAGGCTTGTTGATAATCTGTCTTAGTTTTTCACCGGCTGCTTCAACGGCGATTGTAAGACCGGATTTTCTTACACTCGTCAGCAATTTAGGAAGCAGTTTTAACTGCTGGTCAACGCGAAGGCTCGGCAGTGACAAACCGACATGTCTATCTTGAAAATATTCGTGCAGTTGCAGTACCAGTTCCTCAAGGTTGGGGTAATCAGCCGTTGATAAACTCAGCAGACTGACCGTATCGAATCCCGTTGAGTTATAGCAGGCCTTTGCTATTTTTGTGATTTTCTCAATACTGCGGCGGCGAACCGGTCTCTTGCAGAAACCTGCCTGGCAAAAAAGGCATCGGCCGGGACAGCCTCGCATAATCTCAACACTCACTCGCTCATGAACGGTCTGTGCAAAAGGGACGATCGGTTCAAGCGGAACAGGAGCGTTTTCAAAATCCTTAACAACTGCGTTTTTCAATCGGCCGGATGAATTAGTTCCATAAAAAGAAGGAACATACACCCAATCGAATTTCTCAGCAGCCTTTTGCAGGATTCGTTTTTTCCCAATGCCGGCTTTTTTTTCATCTCTCACAAACTGTACCAGTTCCACAATTGCCTCTTCACCGTCACCGAGCACAAAAAGGTCGATGAAATCAGCGATTGGCTCACAGCAGACGGCCTGACTGCCCCCGGCAATTATCAATGGTTCCCCTTCACCTCGACCGGAACTTCGTATATTCATACCGCCAAGGTCAAGGATATTGAGCACGTTTGTATAACAAAGCTCGTTGCTTAAGCTAAACCCCAAAATATCAAAACTTTTTAACGCCGCTCTGGACTCCAGGCTAAACAGCGGGATTTGTTTTTGCCGCAATATTTCTTCAGCCCCAATCCAGGGTGCAAAGACCCGTTCGGCGGCAACGCTGTCAATCTTGTTCAGGATATCATAGATAATCGCCACGCCGCTATTGCTCATTGCCACTTCGTAAATATCCGGAAAGCACAATGCAACCGTCAGCTCACAACGGTGAAGGTCCTTTTTGATTTGGTTTATCTCGCCGCCGATATACCTGCTCGGCCTGCGGACAAAAGGCAGAAATTCCCGCTTAACACGCTCAGCTAATATTGTTACTTCTCTTTTATTCACAATAGCATTATAATTTGTTTATTAATTATTTTCTATTGGTTATTGTTCAATCTGCAATTATCAATGGCTTTGAGCTGAGAGGTTTTTTATGGATAAGCAAAACCGTTGGTTCACACCTGCACTCATAATCGGGGCTTTTGTGATTGCCGGCGTCTATTTTTTTATCTGGCCTACCAGACGAATCGAAGCAGACAGCGGCCATCGAGTGGTTATGGGGACATTTGTCCGTATTGTCGCCATTGCAACCAATTCCGGCACCCCCAATAAATGCATTCGAGCAGGTTTCGAACAGTTGGAATCGATTGAGAACCTGATGAGCGGCTATAAAACCGATTCTGAACTGACCCGGCTCAATACTAACGCCTATGAAAAACCTGTTAAAGTAAGCCAGCCACTCTTCGAGGTTCTCCAAAGTAGTATAGCGTTCAGCCGAAAAACCGAAGGCGCTTTTGATATTACAGTCGGACCGTTGGTGAATTTATATCGTTTTGCAGCAGATAAAAAAATTGCCCCGAGCCAAGACCAGATAGAACAGGCCAAATCGAAAGTGGGTTTTGAAAAGCTGAAACTCAACGAACAGAATAAAACAGTGAAGTTTACCGTAGATGGTATGAAACTCGACCTGGGCGGTATTGCAAAAGGCTACGCAATCGACAAGGCGGTTGAGGCGATGCAAAATTGCGGTGCAGTCGGCGGAATGGTTGATGTCGGTGGTGACATTAGATGTTTCGGAGCACCGCCAAGAGACAAAGACAAATGGCTTGTCGGTCTGCAGGACCCCACGGAAGCAGAAGTCGCAATAGGAACAGGCAAACTTTTGTTGACTCTGATGGTCTCGGATGCTGCAGTTGCTACAAGCGGCGACTATCGAAGGTTTACTCTGATTGATGGCAAAAAGTACAGCCACATAATAAACCGCAACACAGGCTCAAGCGCCGAGGGCCTCTCAAGCGTAACCATTATTTCCCAAAACGCGACTGATGCCGATGCCTTGGCAACCGCCGTAAGCGTGATGGGGCACGAAAAAGGCCTTGCTTTAATTGAAACAATACCGCAAACTGAGGCAATCTTGATATCTTCGGCACCGAATTTTGAACGCATACAAACCAGCGGTGCAGAAAAATACATCCATATAAATTGAAAGGCAGTTTTATGAATTCTCGTCAGCGGGTGAACAAAGCCGTCAATTTTGAAAAGCCGGACAGAGTCCCTATTGATTTAGGCGCCATTCGGGCTTCCGGAATTAATGCGGTGCTTTATGACAAACTCAAAAAACGTATGGGCATCAATACGCCAACCAAAATTCACGACAGCATGCAGATACTTGCCGAGGTCGAACTGGAGGTCCTTGACCGCTTGAATATCGATGTGGTCCCCCTGGAAGGTGCAGATGCAAAATGGGCTGGTATGGATGCAGCCGAGGGTATTAAACGGAAGCTTTTTTGCGGGCTGGATGTTTACTTTCCGCCCGAAACACAAATACGCAAGGAACCGGACGACAGTTGGGTATTACTAAACGCAGCAGGCCGGTCCTATGCACGTATGCCGAAGGATGGCTTTTACTTTGATTTTATCCGGCCGACAATGTCAGCCGCGCGGATTGACCCGAAAAAATTCAAACCTCGCGATACAGTCAGCGACGAAGAGCTAAATTCGATGGCGAATCGAGCAAAGTTTCTGTACGAAAACACCGACAAGGCAATCCTCGGATGGGGCGCAAGCATAAGCGTTATGGGTCTAAGCGCTCTGTTGTCGGACAACATCACACAGGGTTCGCTCGATGAATGGCTCTGTATGCTAATGCTGGAGAAGGAAACCGCCAATGATATGATGGGCCGGTACGTCGATGCGGTCATTAAATGCCTCGAACTTTATAACCAGGCCGCCGGACAATACTGTTTCGGATGGGGAATAGCCAGCGACGATGCCGGAACGCAAAGAGGCGAACTGATAGCTCCCCAGCTTTTTGCAGAAATGGTTAAGCCGCACTACAAACGCCTCTGCGACTGGGTGCACACCCACACAAACTGGAAAACTTATCTTCACTCCTGCGGCAGCGTTTATCATTATATCCCTCACTGGATTGAAGCTGGCATCGATATCCTGAATCCTGTTCAGATTTCTGCAGCAAATATGGAGCCGGAACGTTTGATGAAGGATTTTGGTGACAAAATTGTCTTTTGGGGCGGCGGTTGCGATACACAACAGGTTCTGCCGTTGGCCACACCGCAGGAAGTTAAGAAACACGTTGAACATAATATCACTGTCTTTGCCTCCGGCGCCGGAGGATACGTCTTCAATCAGGTTCATAATATCCAGCAAAATGTCCCCGTTCAAAATCTCGAGGCTATGTTTGAGGCGGCGTACGAAATCGGCAGTAAAGTGTATCGGTAGCTCGTTGTTAGTTCAGCTTTTTTGTGAGGCTGCGGCGGCTTTTTGACCGGCAGGTCTCGGCGGTGGTGCGTTTTGGCCGCGATAAACTATCACGCCGGTCGGGCATTTGTTCAGGGCTGTTTCTGTTTGCTCGGTTGGCTGGTATTTTTCATAGTCCAACCGGGCCAGGTTCTCTTCGATTGAAAAAATGTCGGTTTGTTTGAAACAAATCCCGCAGCCGATACAGCCGACCTTGCACATCGACCGTGTTGTCTTGCCGTTTTCCTTACTATTACAGGCAACAACAATCATATGTTCCTGTGAAAACGGCACCATCCTGATCAGGTTACGTGGGCAGGCCTTCGAGCATGCTCCGCAGCCGGTACATTTTTCGTAATCGACCGTCGCCAGACCATCGACAATGCTAAGAGCGTCGAATTTGCAGACACTGACACAGTCACCAAAACTAATACAGCCGAACTTGCACGCCTGCACATTAGCCAAAGCATTTGCCGATGTGCAGGTTTGTATACCCTCATATTTTGCATAGTAGGTCTTGTCCTCGCTGTGGGCGCGGCAATGAACGACCGGTCTTCTTGATGGACCTGATTCGCTTATGTGCAAATTCAATATGTTCGCAATCTTCTCCGATGTTTCTGCTCCCCCGGGTGCGCATTTGCCGATTAGTTCGGGCTGCTCTAAAATAGCTTTCGCATATTGGCCGCAGCCGGCAAAACCGCACGCGCCACAGTCAAGATTCGGCAGAACCTCGTGAATCTGCTCTATTTTTGGATCAACCTCTACCTTGAGTTTTTCACTCGCAACCAGAAGAATCACCGCAAAGCCGACCCCCAGACCCAGCATCGTTACTCCTGCCGGCCAGGCGCTGTTCCATAGCTGTAATATATCGGCTAAAATCATTTTATCATCCCCGCAAACCCCATAAACGCCAGTGTAAGTATCCCAGCCGTAATCAACGTGATTGGGGCGCCTCTGAGACATTTCGGCACATCAACCAGATTCAGATTTTCACGGATGCCGGCCATTATGCAAATAGCCATTGTAAAACCGATACCCGCGCCGAAGCTAAGAACTACCGCTTCAAGCAGATTGCCGACCTCCCAGAGGTTTATGAAAAGACACAATCCAAGTATTGCGCAGTTTGTTGTAATCAGTGGCAGAAATATACCAAAGCTCTCATAAAGAACGGGGAAAAACTTCCTGAGATACATTTCTACAAGCTGCACCGCCCCGGCAATAACCAGTATGAAGCAAACATATCGCGTAACCTCAAGCCCCGGTATCGCCATCAGTATCAAATGGTCAATCAGCCAGGTCAGCGTCCCGCTCAGGGTCACCACAAATGTCACCGCCATACCCATACCGAAAGCCATATCTATTCGGCCCGATACCCCCAGATAGGGACAGATACCAAGAAACTTCGTAAAAACAAGGTTGTTAATCAGCACAATGGATATAAAACCCATAAGCAAAGCATTGAACGTATCCATAAGTTTTTCCTCTTAAGTTTTTTTCCGGCTGATGATATTCACCAGCCCAAGCAAAAGGCCCAATGTTATAAACGCTCCAACCGGCATACTCATCGCAGCCCACGGTATAAACCAACCACCAGTCTCGCCCAAAGGCAATATCTGAATCTCGAATATCGCACCGGTCGAAAGCAGTTCCCTGATGCCCGCCAGAACACACAACGTCGCTGTAAAGCCGATGCCCATTCCAATAGCATCAATGATACTTATAAACAGGCCGTTTTTACTGGCACAGGCCTCGGCTCGGCAAATAATAATGCAGTTAACAATAATCAGTGGCACATACGGCCCAAGTGTCTCACTCATTCTCGGCTGAAATGCCTTCAGGAACAAATCCGCTATAGTTACAAAAGTTGATATCGTCAGCGTAAACATCAGGATTCGAAGGTGTGGCTTGAGAAGATTCCGCATCAAGCTGACCACAATATTACTGCAAAGCAGTACAAAAATAACGCAAAGCCCCATAGTCAGGGCCGGCTTGACCGCCGCCGTAACCGCAAGCGTCGGACACATACCCAATAGCAGGCGAAACACCGGGTTCTCACGCCACAAACCTGCTATAAAAGTCTGACCTATCTCAGAACTATTTGACGTCTCATTTGCCATTACCTATCAAACCTTTTTCCTGTAACTGCCGTCTCACTTCCTCTATATATGTATTAAATATATTAACAACAGCTTCGCTGCTGACAGTCGCCCCGCTGATTGCAACAATTTCCGAATCTATCTTTTCCGCATCCCCTGTTTTTACAACTTCAAGAGCGCCTGCCGGAACTTCCCTGAACTGTTCGCCAAATTCATCTTCTTTTATTCTGCTGCCGAAACCCGGCGTCTCATTACTCGATAGTACCTTAAATCCGAAAAACTTCTCACACCCGCCGTCAACGGCTATCACAAGCTTAATCTTATCGGCAAAACCGGCTCCGACCGCAACGAAGGCAAAACCCACACTTTTGTTACTACTGTCAATGGCCCTGTAAATATCCGTTTGATTTACTTTGCCCTTGCTGCCGGGTATTTGTGCTGCCTCTATTGTTACCTGAAAATCTTTTGTCTCGATAATAAGCCCCCTCATCAGGTTGTATAACTTGTCCTGTTCGTTTTGGATTATACGCTCGGACAGGGCGGCGTTTGTTACTGCTATCAGCAGCCCGAAAGCAAAGGCCGAAACAACAAGAAGCCAGCTTTGTTGAACAAAATGTTTTATTCTAAACATTCGGCTTACCTCCAGCCGGGGTAAGTCTGCAGAACCGGTCTATCAGGGGTGTCACTGCATTCATCAAAAGAATTGCATACATCACGCCCTCAGGATATTCTCCGACAATTCTTATGAGCATAATTATCCCACCCACACCGACTCCGAAAATCCACATCCCCTTAGTGGTCAATGGAGCGGTAACAGGGTCTGTAGCTATAAAAAATACGCACAGCAGCATTCCACCACTGGTCAGGTGGATCAAGGGTGTTATATAAGCCTCGGAATTTATCAGGTAACCAACCGACGCAAAGACAAAGGCGGAAATCGAAACAGCCAGTGGTATATGAACGTTTATCGTTTTTCTTAAAAGCAGGTAAATACCTCCAAGTAAAAGTGCCATAGCGCTGGTCTCGCCCAGGCATCCCCCAACCTCGCCGGTGAATGTATCTTCGAGTTGGCGGTTGACTACTCTCGCTGCTGTTTTGGTTTTTATGGCATTTTTACTCCACGCCAGCGGCGTTGCCTGCGTTCGGGCACTGACGGTGTTGTCTGCAGCAATTTGAGGCATCTTAGTATCAATTGTTGCCGGCACAGCCCATGTCGTCATCAATATACCAAAACAAGCAGACAAAAATGCCCTGCCGGCCATTGCCGGATTGAAAATATTTGCACCGAGA
>CAZTKW010000125.1:0-8173 GCA_964614315.1 uncultured Pirellulales bacterium | reverse complement strand
TAAAGTTCAAAAAATAAAATAAAATTGTTACCGTTCAGGTAAGTCTCAACCATTATCAATGAATGCAAGTTCAACTTATCTATGAAAGGAACAAAATATGCTTCGAAAATTAAATCCTATTTACCTTTTGTGTGTTATCGTTTTGGTGGTTTTCGCAGCCGGACTTAAGTCAGCTAATGCTGTGAGTTTGGAAGAGGCTGGTGAAAGTGAAGTCTTCCAGCTCGCTGAAAACGGCAAAAGCAATGCGATTATTGTTATTCCGAGCGATGCCGACGTTGTCACATCATTCGCTGCATCCCAGCTTCAAGACTACCTTGAGAAAATCACGGGCGCCAGACTGTCCATTAAGGAACAACCAACCGGCATAAATACAAAGCTGACAATTCAATTTCAAATCCAGTCTGACCCCGCAATTCTTTACGATGGGTTCCGAATCGAGATTTCTAAATCCCGTATCTTGCTGACAGCTGCAAAAACACGAGGATTGCTTTATGCGGTCTACACAATACTTGAGGACGCCGGCTGTGCATTTGTCTATCCCGGCGAGAAAGAAGAAATCGTTCCCAAAGATGTCTCGCTTTCGTTTCCGGTGGGCAGTCGCACCCTCGTACCGGCTATAGAACATCGCGGCCTTGCTTTCTACGGACTGCAGGCAAGCAGCCTTGAGCTGGGACGAACAATTATCGACTGGATGGCCAAGAACCGCTTAAACATCATAATGCCGTCGGAGGACCGGCCAAGTGACTGTCCCGGGCCGGCCCATGCCAGCCATTGGAACCAGGTGAGTGGCGAACTGCTGGCAGAGGTGCAAAAACGCGGCTTTGTAATCGATATGAGCGAGCATTCGACACACGTATTCTTTCCCCGTTCGCTCTTTGCCGAACACCCCCAATGGTACGCACTAAACGGCGGCGTGCGAAAGCTCGGACAGATGTGCTATGCCAATCCCGACGCAATTGAATACTATGCCAAGGCACAGGCCGCCTATGCCGCAAAGCATCCGGAAATCCATATGCTCGGAACCTGGCCTCTGGACGGCGGTGGCTATTGCGAGTGCGAAAAATGCAAAAATCCCGAAACGGTATTCAAGGCGGTTGTGCGAGTAGCTCAAAAAGTCCAACAGGTGCGCCCGGACCTGACCGTGGAGCACCTGGCATATAAAAGGCAGACCTGGGAAGTGCCGAAGACCGTGAAGGTTCCGGAAAACGTCTCGATACTGTTTTGCCCAAGTGATAAGGTCGAACTGGCGCGCGACTGGGTCGAGGCCGCCAAATCCGCACGCGGCGTTTATTTTTTCGAATACAAAACCGGCGACAATTATCACTTTATGACCAACGTCTGGCTGCGGCCAGAATTCGCCAAAAACCTCGTACCTCATGCTAAAAATATAGGCTATCGCGGTGTTATTTCGCTTTATGTGCCCCTTATGAACTGGTGGCGAAACTCGTTCAACACATGGTTCTTCGCGAGGACCTGCTGGTATCAGGACCTGGATGTAAAAACCGAAATGAAGAAATACTGCAGTCAATATTACGGCCGGCACGCAGAAACTGTGAATGACATCTTTCGGATAATATTCAGCCAACTGCAAAATGAAAAGCTTGAGAGTTGTCATAACGCGCTGGGCGGAAGGAATGGAGACATGGTAAATCCCGAGGGGCTGGTCCGCACAGAGCAGGCTGCTAATGTTATCCTCAAGAAACTGGCGGATATTCGCCGACAGACAACCGACCCGGCTATTATTAATAGGCTCGACCGCATTGATGTGTTCGTCCGGTACTTTCGGCTGTATTACCAGGTCTATAGTTCACAGAGTAAATCGCAGTTGAAACGCCTTGTGGAATTCAGCCGGGAAAACTCAAAATTTCAGGACGGCGTGCTGATGTACCCTGAGTATATCCAGTGGCGCTGTGGCGAATATTATACAAAAGACTAAATTATTAAACGCCGATTACGCTAAGTTCCAATTATGCAATCGAAATCTATAAACATCTTAGGTATTGAGACAAGCTGCGACGAAACCGCTGCCGCTGTTGTTGCCGATGGTCGGGCCGTCAAGTCATCTGTCGTGGCTTCGCAGACTAAATTGCACGAAAAATACGGCGGTGTCGTACCGGAAATAGCATCCCGCGCACACATCGAAAATATATATCCTGTCCTTGACGAAGCAATAAAACAGGCCGACATCAACAAAACCGATATCGATGCCGTTGCTGTTGCCAATCAGCCCGGCCTGACCGTAGCACTGATTGTTGGAGTAACCGCCGCTAAAACACTCTGCTTTGCACTGGACAAACCATTGATAGCAATAAACCACCTGCATGCCCATATGCAGTCAGCGATTTTAGACCAGGCTGATATACAACTGCCGGCAATCGCCCTGATTGTATCAGGTGGCCATACGAGTCTTTACGACTACCGCTCGCCTCTGGAGCCTAAACTCTTAGGCTGTACCATCGATGATGCCGCCGGAGAAGCCTTTGACAAGGTTGCGACGATTTTGAAGCTGCCATATCCCGGCGGGCCGAGCATTGAGAAAAAAGCAATAGACGGCAATCCAAAAGCAATCGAATTTCCGCGCTCGATGCTCGACAGGGACTCCCTGGATTTTTCCTTCAGCGGTATCAAAACCGCAGTGCTGTATTATTGTCGCGGCCAGGATATGAAAGGCCAAAACAAGGTCGATTCGATGAGTCAAAAGCAAATCGCCGATATCGCAGCTTCTTTTCAGGCTGCGGTGGTAGATGTGCTCGTGGAAAAGACCCGGCGGGCTGTCGAAAAAATAAGCGCAGAAACCGTTCTGCTCGGAGGCGGAGTTGCAGCCAACAACCAACTCAGACTAAGGTTGCAGCAGATGTGTGACTCTATTGAACCGCCTAAAAAATTACTCGTTGCACCAAAACAATATTGCACCGACAATGCCGTTATGGTAGCCTCTCTGGCGTACCATAAATTCAAGGCCGGGCTTTTCGCAGATTTAACTCTCGAACCAAAAGCACGTACTTCATAATTTATAGATTACCGAATACGAACTAAGTAAGGCAGGTGAAATATTCAGGCTGAGCAGATAAAAAAATTGTTGCAGCAGGTAAAAGACGGCGAACTTGCCGTCGAAGAAGCGGTTGAAAAACTTCGCCATCTGCCGTTTGAGGACCTGGGCTTTGCCTGCCTCGACCACCATCGTCAAATCCGTCGCGGCTTTCCGGAGGTCATTTACTGCCCCGGAAAAACCACAGAACAGATAATTAAAATCTTTGCGAACCTCGCTGACAAAGGCAATAACGTTTTAGCCACCCGGGCACAGCAGGATGTCTTCAATGCATTAGCAGGGACAAAAATGTTTCCGAAGGCCCGATATGAAAAATCAGCCAGGGCGATTATCCTCGAACAGAAAAAACTAGAACCTTCCAAATCCGTCTTACCTATCGTAACCGCCGGCACCGCTGATTTGCCGGTTGCTTCAGAAGCACAAGTTACCGCCGAAATAATGGGCCAGCAGACTGAGTTGATTTGCGATGTCGGAGTGGCCGGCCTGCACAGACTGTTCAGCCATATTGAGAAACTGCAAAAAGCAAACGTTGTTATTGTTGTAGCGGGTATGGAAGGTGCGCTTGCCAGTGTCGTGGGCGGCCTTGTCAGCTGTCCGGTAATTGCCGTCCCAACCAGCGTCGGATATGGCTCCAGTTTCGAGGGACTATCGGCTCTTTTGACAATGCTGAATAGTTGTGCCGCCGGCGTTACTGCTGTTAACATTGACAACGGCTTCTCTGCAGCTGTTACCGCCACGCTTATCAACAAAAAAATAGAGCAGAATAGTTAAACAAAAATGCCGATAGTAAGAAACATCCCAAAACTGAAACCAAGAGCATCCGACGCTCACAAAGGTGATTTCGGCAGGGTCGCTATCATCGCCGGCAACCTCGGTATGAGCGGAGCGGCGGCCCTTGCAGGCCGCGCCGCCCTGCGGGCCGGCGCCGGACTTGTCAGAGTTGCAATTCCCGAAAGTATCCTGCCGATTGTCGCTTCAATAGAACCTTCTTTCACCACTATACCATTGTCCGAAGACAGAAGCGGCAAAATTTCCCCAAAGGCAATCAATACCATCCTTGACATCATAGATGAAAATGATTGTCTCGCTTTCGGCCCGGGTATAGGTCTCAGTGGCTCTGTCAGACTCGTCCTTGAAACACTTATAAAGCAGGAAAAGTTACGACTACTTATAGACGCTGACGGCTTGAATAACCTGAGCAAAATAAAAAGCTGGCCCCAAAAAAACAAAGCAAATCTCATTCTGACACCTCATCCTGGCGAGATGAAAAGATTGTGGACAGGCCTTTTAAGACAGGATATTCCGCCCAACCGTCAAGAACAGGCAGCACAACTGGCGCAGCACACCGCAACTACAGTGGTCCTCAAAGGCGCAGGAACCGTAGTTGCCGACGGACAAAAAGTTTACATCAACAAAACCGGTAATCCCGGAATGGCTACTGCAGGTTCAGGCGACGTTTTGACCGGAGTTATAACCGCTCTTGCAGCCGGCGGCCTGAGTAACTTCGATGCCGCCGTCCTCGGTGTTCATATTCACGGCCTGGCCGGAGACATCGCAGCAGAAAAAATCGGCCAGGTTAGCTTGATTGCAACAGACATTGTAGAGGCCTTGCCGAAGGCTTTCCAGAAGGCCATAAGACCGGCTAAGACTTAATCAATTCCACAGCCGAAAAACAGTTTGCTCAATTCTTCATCCGCTCGGATACCCGGTAATTTCGACGAGTGGTATTTATGCGATTTCGCCACCTTCAGGCACTTATTATCGCTCGTTTACGACTATATTATTCAAGAAAACTGCTTTAAAGAGCCGAATGTAAGCTTAGATACTAAAAAAAATCCGTAACAAAGGTCAAAGATGGAAGCAACTATAAACGAAACGGTTCCGCAGGAAATCGGACCGATTTTACAACTCAACAGACCGCTTTTACCAATTGGTGAATATGCCAAGCGCGAGGGTATCACCAAAGGACTCATCGAGGAGTGCGGCAGGCTCGGCATTGTTCCCATTAGAAGATACAGAGGCAAAACATTTGTTGTTGATGTGCCCATACATTCTTATTCCGACAAGTATGAAATTATCGGCGCACCTGTGAAAGTGCCTGATAAAAAAACCCGCGCTGACACAACATCAAAACCACCCGAAAAGCTCAACACTTCATCTGAAATTGATGATATGCTGGCGAAATTCGCTGTCGACATAGACAGAAATGGAACCGTATTTAATTCAATTCAAAAGGATTTTCCTGAAAGGCTCGAAATCGCCGACGAACAAACGGTCGCAATAGATAACGAGATTGAACTTACCGAAGAAATATCTCAGCTTCAAACCGAAGCCAATGAAACCGTCGGCAGGCCGGCAAAACCTGCCGATGACACTATAGACCCGGGCGAAAATATCTTTCAATCAGTCCAAACCCGGCCATCCAAATCGCCCGAAGTTGCCGACGAGCCGATGACTGAACCTGAACGGACATCCCAGCCGGAAACTCCACCAGATGTAATTCAAACACCCGAACTGCAGGCATCTGAAATCATCGACGACCTCCCCGACTTCACCGATGAAGTCATAGAAATCCAAAAAGCTGTAGAATCAATCCAAAATTCGCAGGAAGATGAAAGGCAAATTAACATCCTGGCTGCACAGGCCAGGTCTAAACGCACCTGGCAGTTCGCTGCCGTTTTCTCTCTCGTCTGTTTCTTCGCTTCTATCATTGCCAGTCTCTGGTTTTATACCGGTCGCAGAACACAGCTCGAAAAGCTCAATCAGGCGTATGCAAGCATTGAAACAGTATATGCCTATTATACACAGGCCGACAAAAATGCCGAAACTATACGCAATGAACTGGACAGGTCCAGGACACAGGTAGAACGCATTCAGAGTGAGCTTGACAAATCTACAACTGAAATACAAAAGGTTAGATATGAACTGGCCCAGGCAAAACAAAACTTCCAGAACACAGGAAGCTACGACGCCGCAGCCGCAGAGCAGCTAAATAAAGAAATCCAGGAACTGGCGACCCGATTGGCCGACCTTACTAAAAACCCCTGAGTCCCGGCTAACAAAACGACGACTACGAGAAGGGTAATCAAATGAGCTTCTTTACAACAGGCCGCCGCCGGTGCAATTTATTTCTGGTATAAATTTAGCCTTCTAAGCAATTTCCAGCCGGCCGGCAGAAGAAACGCCGCCAATACTATCTTCAGCAAGTCGCCGACGATAAAAGGATATAGGCCTATTGCCAGCACACTCTTGATGCTCACTATGTGACAGAGCCAACATAAGCCGCAAGTGTATATGGCAAGGTTTCCAAGAATCATAGCAATAATGGTTGTCCAGATGTGCCTGTCCCACCCCCTCTCCGCAAGGTATCCTGTGACATAGGCAGCGACGATGAAACCTGTAAGATACCCCCCCGTCGGTCCTGCCAGTACCGCCAAGCCTGCTCTGCCTGCGGAGAATATAGGAAACCCGGCAACTCCCTCGGCTATATATGCAACTACGCACAAGCTCCCGCGCCGAGCACCAAACAACGCCCCTACCATCAACACAGCGAAGGTCTGCCCCGTAACAGGAACGGGCCAGCCAATCGAAACCTGAGCACATAAACCGATAAGTAAAGAACCACCGACAATCAGAGCGATATCATAAAACACTGCATGGAAACTCCGGCAGGGACGGAAAACGTCGGCATAAGTTATTTTAGCCTGCATAATTACTCCATCGGCAAAACAAAAATACTTTAGCTTGCTTTGTGAACAAGCTCTAACCGGGTACATAAATACAAAAGCCTGTTATCCTGCGAACATTATATTGAAGATTCGTCCCTGTGTCAAACAGCATACTATCAACTTTTCACGGATATAGTTCCCAATGACCGGTATCGAATAATAAATTAGCTGGTTTGGCCTTCCTCTATCGAAAGTGTCACCGGTATATCGAGCCAGAATGTAGAGCCTTTTCCTGGTTCACTTTCCATACCGATACTGCCGGCGAGCATAGTGGCCAATTCCTTACTGATGGCAAGGCCCAAACCGCTGCCGGTCGATTGACGCGTTATCGAGCCGTCAGCCTGACGGAATTTCTCAAATATCTTTTCCCTGTCGGTTTCGGCGATGCCGCAGCCGGTATCCGACACTGATAACCGCACCGTCTTTTCATCCAGCATAGCGGCCCGCATTTCTATCCTGCCGTGCTGCGGAGTGAAATTCACCGCATTGCTCAGAAAATTGTACATTATCTGCTGGACCTTGCCCGCATCTGTTGAAAGAATCGGTATGTCATCATCGATTAGCAGCTTGACTTTTATCCTCTTCTTTTTTGTAATAGCCGAGTAAGACGCCACCAGTCCCTTACAAAGCTGCGGCACGGAAGTCTTTTCCATATATAGTTTCATCTTACCCGCTTCGGTCTTCGCCATATCCAGCAGGTCGTTAATCATATTCAACAGTCTTTGTCCGCCGGTAATAATATTCTCGGCATACCTTTGGGCCTTGTCTTTTTTCAAAATTCCCGGCTTTTCTCGGAGAATCTCGGCAAAGCCCAGTATAGCATTCAAAGGTGTTCTAAACTCGTGTGAAATATTGGCCAAAAACTCACCCTTTACCTTGTTGGCCTTGAACAGCTCGATATTTCGCGTTGAAAGCTCTATGATTTTGGCATCGAGCTGTTTGTTCGCTTCCCGCAGCTTTTCCTGGCTGCTTTGCAACCCATCAAGCATGTGATTAAAAGCATCGGCAAGCTTCTCATACTCGTCCCGCGTTTGTATCGAACTTCTGATGTCGAGATTACCCTCGGCCACGTTATTTGCAAGCGCCCGCAGTTGCCGGATTGGACGAAGAATTACCCGCTGGGTAATCATATAAAAGGCAACGATTGCCCCAGCACCACCGATCAGCCCCGCAACGATTATACACACCCGATTAATGAGTACCGTCCTGCCGAGTTCAAGGGCGGCCGATTGAATCACAACCGCTCCTATCGGCTCATTTCTACCAAACGCACTTGCTGAACCTTCTGCATGATGGCAGCTTATACAACTGTCGGTCGCCCTGAATACTCGCACATAGTTGCTGTAAAGGATGCCGTCTTTTTCTTCAAAAAAGATGTTATCACCTCTGGTCTCTT
>CAZTKW010000124.1:0-8203 GCA_964614315.1 uncultured Pirellulales bacterium | reverse complement strand
CGAATCTCAAATTCAACCTTGTTGTTAGAATACACACCCATCTTATACCCACCGGCGATACCATCCTGATTACCTGCAACTTTCTGATCAATACCTACTGCATTAAGTTTGATCCACCCCGCAACCGTGACTGTACGTGTAATATTCAAGCTCGCGTCATTGCCGCAATCAACGTAGTCATTACTCCCATCAAACTCCAGGGCACCGTTAACCATTCCGGTAGTCCATTCATTACCTGCCATATTGGTCAAAGTGCCGTCATTGCTGTTTCCGCTGGAATCTGCTGCAACCAAACCCGAAGTCTCGTCCAGTTTCCACCAGCCTACCGGCCCACCGCACTCTCCGGTAGCGTCTCCATTGGTGCGAATGTAAGCTTCGATGGTGAAGGTTTCATCCCGGCCGAGCGAAGCCGAATTGGTAAGCGTCGTTTGCACCTGCACGCAGCGGATGAAGTTGGGGTCAGTAATCGGATCCAGCGGTAAATCCAAATCATTGGCGTCGTAGCAGGTGAACTGAAACTGGCTGACCGGCCCGGCCAACTGATAAAGCCTTCCAACGGTGCCAAATTCAACATAGCTGTTAGCATCAACATCATATCGCAGGTTGTTACCATCATTGTCTTCGAATTCGATATAGCCGTTGGCCTCGCTCAAGTCGCTTACAGCAGTTATTCGCACGGCTGTTGAGAGGTTGCGGTGTAAGTGGTCCATCAGGATTCTGCCGTTCTGCAGAGCCTCTGCAGCACCTTGTTTGGAGTCCCAACTGCCCATTATGGCCCTAAACTGAGGCAATATCGCAGCAAAAACAATGCCGACTATAGCCAAGGATATGAGCATCTCTACAAGGGTCAGACCCCATTGCTCGTATTGTGTATTGCCTCTGACGCGTGAGACCTCACGCCTGGCACACAACAAGTTTATCCGGGTTTTACTGTCTATGTACTTCATCTTTATCTCAGCGCATAATATCCACTTCTAATACCGTTGTTTTCGGCATAAAATGAGGGGCTGGTTACATAAGTGTTGTGTTATCGGAAGCTAAAGGCAAAAAATAAAAAACGGCGGAAAACAAAGTCTATTTAGCAATATATGTCTGTTTTTATGAGACATAATAATTATCACGGGAAATAAATTGTTGATCCGGTAGGAACGTCCTATAAATTCAAACTGGTAGAGATTTTTTACGGCTTTTTAGTGTGGATTACTGCCTTCTTGCGATGAGGGTAGCCAGTACAACTTCGAGTTCCTCATCATAATCAGGTGTGAGCAGATTATTGCCGTTGAGGTCGTAGCCGACCAGGACTCCTATTCTTCTAAGGTCGGGACCTTCAGGGATATCCAGTACGTTACAGAGGTAAGAACCATCGAGGGAGGTGTTCATTTCTGTAAATGTGCTGGTGTAGTCATGAACCGAACGCGCCCTTATATCATCGAGTTTGGCCTGGGCCAGCATCAGGCAGCGGGTCTTTCGTTCGATAACTCTCCCGGAGACGTGTGCGGCAGTCAGGGCTTTTAGAATCGGAACTAACGCAATAATCAGCAGAGCTGATGCGATAACAACCTCGGTAAGGGTAAAACCCGCCAATCGATTTTTGTTTTTTAGTTTTCGGAACATTTTATCATACCGGTTGCCGGAATAATGGTAATTGCAAAGGTCTTGCTTTCAGCAGACGCCAGCACTATCTGGGTACCACTGCCACTTAATAGATTCCCCAACGGACCAAACTTAAATTCCCCGTCGGCCTTGCAGAAAACTTTTGAATCAATTGTGTGAGAATCCACCGTTTCTCCGGTATCCATGTTTTCTATTTCGTAGCTGGTATAGTACGGGGATGGGTTGGTCATCTTCAACTTAAAACCGCTGTTATTGGTTGCAGCATTGGCAATAGCAAGTCCCCGTGTTCGGCGAAGGTCGATAACAATCTTCCGGGCGATGGCCTCGGCTTTATGTTTTGAAATGGCGGCGATATTGAGTCTCGGCACCACAACAGCAGCTAATATGCCGATAGATATTACAACAACAATGAGTTCAACCAGACTGTAGGCTCTTTTGTGCACCATTTTATGTACCGACGAGTTAAAACAGACAAGGATGGCCGCGGGCTGTGCGCAGCCATCCCTGCTGATTTGTGTCTATAGAAACTATAAAAACTGTATACAGCTTTTAACTAAGCCGCTCCGGTCTTTAATGACTGTGGTCAGCGACCCGCTTCTTACCCGCATCATAAGAATAGGGCGTCCCAAACGGACAGTTAGGTTCACCATCGGGGAAGTAGTCTTCGTCGGTGGTAACATCCGTCAGGGCTGTCGGCCAGGTGTCCTCGTTTGCATAATACAGTTCTATCTGGGCATTAATCACGTCGACATTGGTCTTGCAGGCATTTATCTTGGCGCTGTTTGCTCCTCCAATGATTCTCGGAACAGCAATCGCCGCCAGCGCTCCCAGTATCAGGACCACAATCAGCAATTCAACCAGTGTAAAACCTTTTCTGCACTTCATTTTGGCCTCCTCGTTAAATTAAAAAGAACTATTATTTTCAGTTAAATTATTTACTTACCAATCGACAGAGAGTACGGCTTACTTAAAAATAAATACGAACAAATTTATCATAAATAACCGGCCGGTTAGTTCGACAATCCTCTTTGTTAGCCAAAGGATTTTTTATCGGAAGCAACCGTACACAATTTATACTCCCATCACAGTAAATATTAACACAAAAAACAGATTTGCCAAACGGCTGGAAAAATTTTCACAAAATTTTATTATCGGTCGTATAACTGCGTTCCCGGACATAATCGACTGCTATTCCAGGTAGGCTATATAATCGTACATCGGCAAATATACGCCCAGCAGCAAAAATCCGACTATCACTCCCATAATAAGAGTCAAAGCCGGTTCCAGTTTCACAATTAAAGCGTTTATCATCCTCTCAATATCCTTATCAAGAAAATCTACACCTTTACTCAGCATTTCCGGCAGCTCGCCTACTTCCTCACCCGAAAGTGCCAGTTGTACAATCATCGGGGGGAAAATGTCATAATTTTTCAGTGAACTCGAAACAGGATTGCCGGCCTCAATTTCCTGCTGCAGTTCTTTGGTAATCTCGGTTAGTCTGTGATTGTGAGCAACCGTACTTGCCACATTCAGGGCTTTAGTCAGTGAAACTCCCACAGAAGCCAGCATAGCAAAGGTCCTCATAAAAGCTGAAACCACAACCATACGATTGAGTTTGGCGAAAACAGGCATGTTCAGCTTGAAATCATCCCACTTGGCTCTAAAGTCCTGGTTTTTTAATAACCAACGAAGTGCTACTAACGCTGCAGAGATTACAATAAGAACCGCCCACCACCCATCCCGCAGCAGTGAGCTTAAGACTACAAGAGTCTGGGTGGGGCCGGGCAGTGGTATATTCATCTGTTTGTATATTTTATCAAAAACAGGCACAACAAAAATCAAAAGACAAACCACAACAGCCAGGCACATAACACCAACTACGACCGGATAAGCAAAAGCGGATTTGACTTTGCGTCTCAGTTCCATCTGTTTTTCCAGATACACGGCGCTCATTTCGAGGGCTTCGGCCAGTTTCCCACCAGACTCACCGGCCTCAACCATTCCAAGAAAAAAATCTGAAAATATGTTTCTGTATTTTCTAAATGCGCTTTCCAGGCTTGAACCGGTCTCTATATCTTGCCTGATATCAGCAATTATGTGGGTAAAGGTCTGATTTTCACTCTGTTGCTCTAACGTCTCAAGGCACTTCAGGATTGACAGTCCCGCCGAATACATCCCGGCAAACTTATAAGAAAATGTAACGACTTCGGAGCGGTTTATTCTCCCGGATTTCGTCGCTTGATTCTTCTCACGATGTGCCTTCACCAGAACATAACCACTCTTGTCAAGCTCCCTGCGTAACGTGGCAACATTATCAATGTCGCTGTAGGTACCCTCGAATTCACTGCCGCTTTGGTCTTTTGCTATGTACTCGAAGACCGCCATCACTATATCCTCACTTCTACAACTCGCATCATCTCCTCCGGAGTGGTTGAGCCATTGACAACTTCTTCAACTGCACTGTCATGAAGGGTCTTCATACCTTCATTGATTGCCAGCTGCTTAATTGTATCATCGTCACTTCCGCTGACGACCATTCTTCTTAGATCACTTGAAACACACAGTATCTCATAAATACTTTTTCGCCCGTGATATCCGGTATGAAAGCAACTGTTGCATCCGGCCCCGTGGTAAAGCTCTATCTTCTTGTCCTGGAAAGACTTACCTAATAACCATCTCAGTTCGCCCTCCGGCGGCTGATAAACTTCTTTGCACTTGGAACAGGACATTCTTATAAGCCTTTGTGCAACCGTTGCCAGAAGCGCAGAAGCAACAAGAAACGGCGGTATGCCGAGGTTAATCAAACGTGAAATCGCACCGGCGGCATCATTGGTATGTAATGTACTTAGGACAAGGTGCCCGGTCAGCGCTGCGCTGACGGCTATTTCGGCGGTTTCATAATCTCGAATTTCACCAATCAGTATAATATCCGGATCCTGACGAACTATGCTTCGCAGGGCTGAGGCGAAAGTCCTCCCCGCAACCGGTTTAACCTGGACCTGGGTGACGCCGTCAAGACGGTACTCGACAGGGTCCTCGACGGTAACGATATTTCTCTCAGGTGTATTGAGCAATTGAAGAATTGAATAGAGCGTGGTGGTCTTGCCGCAGCCCGTCGGGCCGGTCAGCAAAAGCATCCCGTAAGGATTCTTCAGCAATGTCCTGAATTTTTGATTATCATCGGGCGAAGTTACGATTTCATCAAGCGACCACTTATTCATGTCTTTATCGAGAACTCTGAGAACTATCTTCTCTCCTCCCATCGCCGGCAAAGACGAAACTCTCAGGTCATATTCTTTACCGTCATGCCGTGTAATCATATGGCCGTCCTGAGGAACCCTTCGCTCTGAAATGTCCATATCCGCCATAATCTTAATGTGCGATATCACCTCAAGTTGTGCCGACGCCGGTACATCTATTGTAGAACGCAAAGTCCCGTCTATACGGTACCGCACCCTCAGGTCGGATGCCTGCGGCTCAATGTGTATATCGCTTGCGCGAGCATCAATGGCACCGGTTATTATGGAAGAGACCAGCTTTGCAATAGGAGCATTGGAAACTCTTGCCGACCTTTGCTCTGCCTTGCCATGCTGGGCGCCTTTGCCGAAATCTTCTTTCAGCCGCATCGAGACTATAGCCTGCTTCGTCACATTTGCCACGTTGAAATGATAATGTATCGCCTGCCTTATCGCACTGGGCGTGGCGGCAACCGGAACAACTTTGTATCCGGTCTTTATCTCGATTTGGTCCCGCACAAACAGATTCAACGGAGAACTCATCGCTACCACCAGATGATTATCCTCTTTTCTCACCGGAATCACGTTGTGCTGATTGGCTGTTTCATAAGAAACCAGATGCGCCACCATCGGGTCAACCTGTTCGGGTGACAGATTAATAAATTCGATTTTATTGGCAGTTGCAACTATCCTGGTGAATTGGTCTTCATCGATAAGATCCTCATTTTTAAGTACATTTACCAGGCTTTGTCCTGTCTTTTGCTGCTGGTCAACGGCGGCCTGAAGCGACTGCTCATCGAGAATCTTGTTTTCTACGATAAATGAAATTACAGGGTCCTGCTTTTCCATATTTATCCTCTTCTACATACAGACCATTGGCATAATCTGTAGTCAGTATCGACAACGCCATATGATGACTTAAAGACAAACAGTTTTTTCAGTGATTTCACCGACCCCAATTGCAGCAAAATGACCTATAATAAACTTGCTGAGAGATTTATTGCTTTGACAACTCTCATCTTTGGATAATGTTGCGATCCTTCCCCTCTGAAAATGCCTTAATGTTCTCAGCCACCTCATCAACAAGCCTCTGCCTTGCCTCTCGTGTGGACCACGCCGAATGCGGTGTCATAATCAGGTTCTTAACATCGCCCAGAAGCGGATTGTCTCTTGGCGGTTCCTCGTCCAGTACATCAATACCAGCCCCGGCAATCTCGTCGTTGTTCAGCGCCTCAGCCAGGGCCGCCTGGTCCACAAGAGGCCCCCTTGCGGTGTTGATAAGAATGGCCGAAGATTTCATCTTTTTAAATACTTCCCTGTTGACCATATATTTATTGTCCGCTGTGAGCGGGCAGTGCAGGCTCACAATATCAGCCTTTTCAAATATCTCATCAAGCGAGCTTCTGCTGTTGTTATATGCAATGTCCTCAAAATCCGCCACGTCATAAGCCATAACCTCCATCCCCATTGCCTCGGCAATGCGCGCCACGCCCCGGCCGATTGCGCCAAAACCGATAATGCCTATTGTTTTGCCGGCAAGTTCAAACGTCGGATACCTCAAAAGCGTAAAGGTCGAAGATTTCTGCCAGTCGCCGTTTAGAATATCACGATTATATTCCCAGGCACGTGTAGCCAGATTCAATATCAGTGCAAATGTGTGCTGCGGCACGCAATCCTTTGCGTAGCCTCTAACATTTGTAACACAGATACCGGCTTCTTTTGCGGCCGAAATGTCCACATTGTTATAGCCGGTGGCAATTACAGCAATGTGTTTAAGTCCCCCAAGAGTCTCCATCACCATCTTTGTCATCGGAACCTTGTTTACAACCAAAGTCTCCGCCCCGTCGCCCCGTTCAATCGCCTCAGACTCACTCGAATTGGCATAGCACACAAGCTCACCCAGCGCCTTTATGCTCGAAAAGTCCGTATCGTCGTTTAAGTTGATGGTGGCCGTGTCAAGAAATACTATTTTCATCGCATACTCTCCAAGCAGGAATATTTAGACCTTTAAGAAATATTCGTCGTCTCAGCCTCAATCATTTCCCATTAACTTTAAATAATCTATTCTTGCAAATGTATTAATGTTCGATAGTAATAGCTGGTATCTTCAGGAACATTTATTATGGATTTTCTCGATGCCATCGGCAATGTCAAGAACAATACGAATCATAGAACCTGTTAGTAAACCTCGAAAATAAATAGGTGTAATAAGTTGCGAATTATTGGTCGGCAGGTCCGGTTAATTCGGTAATAACTGCCTGAAGGCCAAAAACTACTCGTGCAAGGCAATCATAATCGATTTTATCAGGGGTATCTTCGTGTGTATGGTAATGGGGATAACGGAACAGCGCCGTATCGGTTACCATAATTGCAGGATAGCCCTGTTGCCAGAAAGACCAGTGGTCCGACCAGTTGATTCCGGGGACAATTTCCGGAATAGCTCCTCCCTGTGATGGAAACTTGCAGTTCCTTCGAAACGAAGAAATAACCGTGTGCAATATTTTACGAGAGGAACGGTTGCTGACAAAACCGATGAAGTTGCCGGTTGAGGGATATACAAGATTAAAGGGAAATGGGTATTTTTGGCTTTTTGGCTGGTCTGAATAATAGCCGATAGTTTCAAGGCTGAGCATGGCAATAATGTTCTCGCCTTTTTCTCGGCAGCTTTTCGCGTAAACCAGGCTGCCCATCTGGCTGGTTTGGAAAAATGGTGGCTCTTCATTTACAAACAGAACCAGGCGTAAGGTGCGAGCTATTTTTTTACCAAAAAAAGAGCGGGCAAGGGCAAGAGTTGCTGCAACACCTGAGACGTTATCATTTGCTCCGGGACTGCTATACACCGAGTCGTAGTGGGCACCCACAACTATTATCTCCTCGGGCTGTTCTGCCCCCACAATCTCGGCTGTGATATTACAGCAGTTTTTGCCTTCTACCGGGTAATTCTGTTCGAGGACTTCGTATCCAGCTTCAGCAAGAGTCGTTTTAATAAAATCTGCCGTAGCGGTCAGGTTCTGGTAGTGCAAAATGTTTCTCTCACCTATCTCGCCGGCAAGCTTATTTACATCACGAACAAGTTCCTCCCGCACAGATACCTCGGCATCAGTCAAAGCCGGTAGCGGGCCGGCGTAACTTCTTCCGGGCATTTTAACCATGGTGAAATATCCCCATAAGCAAAGTATTATAAGAAAGGCGGCCAGGACACCAAGCCTGATAACTGCGCCGCGAGTTATAATTTTTATGACAAACTTACTTTTGCATTTGGACTCTACTCCAACCTCTCCTCCGGGCACGTCTTTACTTGGACTTGATGTTTGTCTTCGTTTAAACACCTCATTACTAAATTGTTAAAGATA